>NZ_JAWHNU010000065.1:0-31892 GCF_032582135.1 Pseudomonas syringae group sp. J309-1
TGCCGCCAGCTGTTTTCGAAAAACTGGCGGCCTAACACTCCTACGGAACGGTCCAAAAAAACTGGACCATTACAAGCGCGCTCCTACAGATCGTTGAATAAGCAATAGTGCACGATCACACCAACGCCACCGTCTGCCGACACTCAAGACTCAATCTCGCGCCACCCAGCGGACTCGTACCGATGTGCAAGGTGAAGCCGTGCAGGTTGACGATCGCCGCAACAATGGACAGCCCCAGGCCAAACCCGTGTTTCTGAATGCTGCCTTCACTGCGATAAAAGCGTTGGAACACCGCTTGCCGTTCTGCCTCAGGAATACCGGGGCCTGAGTCCTGGACTTCGAGGCAGGTGCTGTCGCCGTCTGCTCTGGCACTAAGGATCACGCTGCCGCCGGGCGGGGTGAACTTGATTGAGTTGCTGAGCAGGTTTGCCAGTGCTTCGAAGAGCAGGGCGCGGTCGCCCATTAGTGGTGGCAGCGGATCCTCCACGCGCAGGTACAGGCTGACGCCGCCTTCCTCGGCCAGGGGCAGGTAAAAATCGTGAACCTCTTGCAACAGTTCGCCAGGATCGACTTCGACGAACGCCGAGCGACGCTGGTGATCCTCGATTTCCGAGATGCGCAGCAAGCCGCGAAAACGCGCCATCAGCGTGTCTGCCTCGGCAATCACTTGATCCATTTGCGTGGCTACCAGCGAGTCTTCCGGCGATTGTTGCTGGATGCGATAGAGCTGCGCTCGCAGGCGAGTCAGAGGTGTGCGCAGGTCATGGGCGATGCTGTCGCAGACGCCTTTGACCTCATTCATCAGTTTTTCGATGCGATCTAGCATGGCGTTGACGATGACCGCCAGCATGTCCAGCTCATCGCGGCGTGCCGACACCGGAAGGCGGCGACCCAGATCGCCTGCGACGATTGCCTCGGCGCTGGCCTGAATGCCGCGAATGCGTTTTAGCGGTCGGCGACTCAGCAAATGCCAGCCAGCAATGCCGGGAATAATCGTCAATGACAGCCCCCAGAGCAGGGCGCGCAAGATCAGGGTAGTGACGGCGAACAGTGAACCGTTGTCGCGTACCAGCACCAGCCAGTGACCGTCGCGGGTCTGGCTGGCGACCGCGTCACAAGTGTCCTGCGGCATGTGCGGATCTTCGGAGTCGACGCAGTTACTCAACTGATGAATCTTGCCGTCCAGCGGCAGGCTGGGAGGGACCGTTTTTATCGGGCCATTGAGCGGGCGCAGCTCGGCGTCGAACAGGCCATAGGCGTCCACGGCGCGCATGTCGAAGGTCATGCTGGAGGTCAGCGCCTCAATCAACTGTTCGCCTTCAAAGCGGGCAAACAGCTGCTGGCGTTGCATGAGGGAGTGGCGGGCGAGGTTTTCCAGGTAGCTGCTGACTTCCCAGTACAACACGCCGATCAGCGTGCAGCTCCAGGCCACGAACAGAAAGCTGTACAGCGCCAGCAAGCGGCTGGTAGAGGAGCGCCAGCCTTTAGACGGGTTCAGCAATGACATAACCCGAGCCTCGCACGGTCCGAATCAGTGGAGTCATGCCGGGTGGATCGATTTTTTTCCGCAAACGCCCAATATGTACGTCGATCAGGTTGGTGCCGGGATCGAAGTGATAACCCCAGACTTCCTCGAAAATCATCATGCGGGTGATGATCTGCCCGCTGTTGCGCATCAGGAATTCCAGCAGTTTGTACTCGGTGGGCAGCAAGCTCAGTGGCTGTTGTCCGCGGCTGGCTTCACGTTTGATCAGGTTCAGCTCCAGATCGGCGACCCGCAGAATGGTTTCCGCGGCGGCCACAGTGTTACGTCGGCGCAGCAAGACTTCAACCCGGGCAGCCATTTCGTCAGACGCGAAGGGCTTGGCGAGGTAATCATCGCCACCGGCACGCAGGCCGCGCACACGTTCATCAACGTCGGAGAGGGCGCTGATCATCAGAATAGGGGTGAGGATGCCTTGCGCGCGCAAGGTGGTAACAATGGCCAGACCGTCCACTTCGGGCAGCATGCGGTCGAGGGTGATCAGGTCATAGTCGCCGCTTACCGCACGGGCGAGGCCTTCACGGCCGTTATCGACCCAGTCCACCTCAAGGCCATGGTTGCTCAATTCCGCAACGATTTCCTGGGCGGTCACGGCATCGTCTTCGATGGTCAGAATTCGGGTCATCTTGCCTGCCTGAAGGATTACAGCCAAAAAACCTATTCTCGCTGATGTGACCTGAACAGTTTCTGAAAGAATTTTCATCTGTTACAGGTTTTGGTATGGAATACCGCTCCCCCAGACTGGCGCTAGTCTCAAGCTCAATGGCGGCCCGGGGGGACCGAATTCATTCGGGAAGGCGGTATTTCAGGCGATACTTTGGTTGCGGATGTACCTGCCCCTTCGCGAATGAATTCGCTCCCACAAGGGAGAGCATTCCAGTTCAGGTCGTTTTTTCGACGGCTGCAGCCTGCTCCTCTTCCTTCAACCGCTTCTTCTCTGCAATCTTTTTCAACCGGTCCCGCTCCAGCTTGGCAGTGGTGTCTTTTTCGCTGCGGATCTGCGCATGGCTGAGGATGGCGAAGATGAAGCTGCCGCCAATGATGTTACCGGCCAGCGTTGGTGCGGCGAAGACCAGCCAGAAGTCACTCCAGGACAATTCGCCGGCAAACACCAGATACGATGCTTCGGCCGAGCCCACCACGATATGGGTGAAGTCGCCGAGGGCCATCAAATAGGTGATCAGCACGATGATCCAGATCTTCGCAGCTTCCATGGACGCGATCATCCAGACCATGGTGGCGATCATCCAGCCGGACACGATGCCTTTGGAGAACATGTGAATGACGTCGTTTTCCATCACCTTGCGGCCGATTTCCAGAAACGCCTTGTCAGTCTGGCTATCGAAGATCGGCAGATTCAACATCACATAGGCCACCAGCAAAGTACCGCACAGGTTGCCGAACAGCACCACGCCCCACAATCGCAACAACCGACCCAGGTTGCTCAAGGTCGGCTTGCTCATGACCGGCAGCACCGCCGTCAGGGTGTTTTCGGTGAACAGTTGCTGACGAGCCAGGATGACCGCGAGAAAACCGGCGGAATAACCCAGGCTGGCGATGACATGACTGGACTCGATATCCGGCAGGCGTGACTTGAACAACCCCATGGCCATCAGCGACAGGCCCATGGTCAAACCCGCGGCCAACGCCGACCACCAGAGGGCCGCAACGCTGCGCTCCAGCTCATGATCGCCCTGAATGCGAATGGTCTCGTGCAGCACCGCCGCACGGGGAGGCTGGTTCTCGTCGACTTCGCGTTCTTCTTCAGCGGATAACCCGGGGGTTCTGCCTTCTTCATTGTTGTCCATACAGCATCCTTAAATACGAGTGAAGGCGTAGACGTTTTAATGCTGCGCCGGGCTGATGCTTGAGACACAATCCACCGCCGGTCGTTCGCTGCTGAACGGCCTGTTCGATCATAAAGAGCCATCATTACAAGGAGAGAGTCGTGACGTTGCATATTCGTGAGGCCACCCGGGCTGATGCCCAGGTCATTCTGGGCTTTATTACCGAGTTGGCCATCTATGAAAAGGCCGAGCATGAAGTCCTGGCAGACGTCTCTGATATCGAGCGTAGCCTGTTTGACGAAGCGTCTCCGGCCAAGGCGCTGATTTGCCTGCTGGATGATCAACCGATCGGTTTTGCCGTGTACTTCTTCAACTATTCCACATGGCAGGGGCGCAAAGGCTTGTACCTGGAAGACCTGTTTGTGTCACTCGAACATCGCGGTGTCGGCGCAGGCAAACACCTGTTGCGCCACTTGGCGAAAATCGCCCATGACACAGGCTGCGGCCGTTTTGAGTGGAGCGTGCTGGACTGGAATCAGCCTGCCATCGATTTCTATAAATCCATCGGCGCCGCGCCGCAGGATGAGTGGGTGCGGTACCGAATGGAAGGGGAAAGCCTCAAGCACTTCGCGCTGGGCGGTTCTTGAGCTGAGCCCTGAACCCTGAGGGGACGCAGCAGTCAGACTGCTATCGCCGCGCCCCTCAGGATTGTTAAATGCTCAGTCGCACTGTGTTGCCCGTGTTCATGGCTGCTTTGGCCGGTGTTTCGTCAGTACAGGCCAATGAGGCTATACGGGTCGAGCGGCTGCAGCGTTGCGACGATCTGTTGGGCCGCGAGCAGCAGACCTTCTGTCTTGGCGTCCGCGGGCTGAAACCCGGTGCTGTGCAGCTCAAACTGGATGGCAAAGCGTTGCCGGGCCAGGTGATTGAGCGTGACGGCGAGCGACTAAAGTTGCGCCTGAGCGCTGCCGACTGGCTCAGCGGCCCCTTGTGGCTTGAGCAGGAAGGGCAGAGCAGCAATGCCGTATGGCTGAGCATGGCAGGCAGTCACGTGTTGGCGGCTACGCCAAAGGAGGTCGCCAAGAACATGGACGGCCTGACCAGTTACGTTGATCTGGTCAGCGTGATCATCGAAGAAAAATTCCAGGGTGCAGAAGAAGCCGAGCGCATCGCGAAAAAGTACGGTGCCACCGTCGTCGGTTCCATCGCACCGCTCAACACTTACCAGCTGCGCCTGCCGGTGACTGATCTGGTACAGCGCGACGCCATGGTGCTGCGCATGGGCAGTGAGGTCAGCGTTGATGCCGTGGTGGTCGAGGAGTCAGCCGCTGAATCCCCTGAAGGCGAAGCGGCACCCAGCGATGGCAAGCAGGCCAAGCCGACTCAGGATCAGTGGGCGGCCAACCGCTTCATGGACGCGGTCAACTATTACCAGCGCAGGATTCCCGCCGTCACTTCGCCGATCAAACCGGTGCCGATCCGCATCGGGATTATTGAGCGCGAAGTGGACTTTGATTCCCCGGACTTTGCCGATTATCTGGGTGACTGCAAATCAGGCAAGCCACGCACGTGCCTGTACGCCCGTGACGCGAAAAAGCCCGACGGGCATGGCTCCACCGTGGCGGGCATTCTGGCGGCGGACACTGCCAAGGGCGGCAATAGCGGCTTTCTACGCGCGCTGGATGGCGTCAGCGATGGTTTCGAGGTGATTGTCGAGCGCAACTCCGATGCCGGCATCACGGCGAATGTCGCGGCATCGGTGAATCTGGTTGAAGACGGCGCGCGCGTCCTGAACTGGAGTTGGGGGCTGCACCGGGTCGGCGCGAAAAACGTGGAGGGTGATGAGGTGGACTCGTTGCTCAGGTCTGGCATCGCCATGTCCGGTTACGAAGAACTGCTGGAAGAGTTTTTCCTCTGGCTGCGGCGCAAGCACCCCGATGTGGTGGTGATCAATTCGGCAGGCAACGGCTCTTCGTTTTCCGGGACGGACGAGTACCGCTTGCCGTCTTCGTTCATCACGGACCAGTTGCTGGTGGTCGGTGGGCATCAGCGCAGCAAGGATGACGATCTTCCCGTCGATGATCCGGCCTACGTCGAGAAACGCGAGTCATCAAACGTTGATAGCCGCGTTGACATCATGGCGGCAGCCTGCACACGGGCATCGACTCTCACAGCCGGTGAGCAGGGCGCGGTGCATTGCGGTACGTCCTACGCTACGCCGATGGTCACCGGGATTATCGCCGCCATGCTGTCGATCAACCCGAAGCTGACGCCTGAACAGTTGCGCATGCTGTTGCGCCGAAGCGCCATGCCCATCGGTGGCAACTTTGATTTCGAAGCCATGGACGCCGATGACCTGACGGCGCCGATCCTGCCGTCTGAACGCAATTACCAGATGGACGACAAGAACATCGGCCGCTCTGCACGTCTGGACATGCAGAAGGCGCTGGACCTATCGGTACAGAGCCTCAAGCGGGAGCGCTGATCGGCGTATCTGAACGGTTATTTGAGCAGCTCAGTGCTTTCGATGCGTGTCACGCCTGCCGCCGCCATGTCTTGCCAGGCTTTGCCCAGCGAGCCATTCATGTCGATGGCGCGACAGGCGTCGGCGACGACCAGCGTAGTGAACCCGGCAGCTCTTGCATCCAGTGCCGACCATGCCACGCAGAAGTCCAGCGCCAGCCCCACCACAAATACGTTCTGGACGCCTCGCTCCTTGAGGTAGCTGGCCAGGCCGGTGGGCGTCACGCGGTCGGCTTCGAGGAACGCCGAATAGCTGTCGATGTGCGGGTTACAGCCCTTGCGCAGAATCAATTGCGCGTGGGGCAGGTCCAGGTCCGCATGCAGTTGTGCGCCATGGCTGTCTTGAATGCAGTGGTCCGGCCAAAGGGTTTGCGGGCCATAGGGCAGGGTGGTTATCTCGAACGGCAGGCGGCTTGAATGGCTGGACGCAAACGAGATATGCCCTGCCGGATGCCAGTCCTGAGTGATGACCACGCCTTGAAATTGCTCACCGAGACGGTTGATCAACGGCACCAGCGCATCGCCCTCGGCCACCGCCAGCGCGCCGCCGGGCATGAAGTCGTATTGCATGTCGATGACCAGCAGAACGCTGTCGAGACCGAATGCATTTGGGTTCATGGTGTTGCTCCTGGAAATTCTGATGATATCTCTGTGGATGCAGACCCTTATGGGAGCGGTGCTTGGTCTGGGCGGCATTCCGACGATAAACGATAACGCGGTGTGTCTTATGGATGCGTCTCATGTATCGCGGGCAAGCCTCGCTCCCACAGGGGCTGTGTTCCAACTCGGGAACTTAACCAAACACCCGAATCGGCGCACCCGCAGTCCACGCCTGAATATCTTCAATCATCTGGCTGTAGAACATCCGATAATTGTTCTCGGTGACATAACCCACATGGGGCGTCGCGAGCACGTTATCCAGCACACGAAATGGATGCTCGGCAGGCAGGGGCTCGATGGCAAACACATCCAGTGCCGCACCCGCGATGCGCCGCTTTTGCAGGGTTTCAATCAGTGCGGCTTCGTCGACGATAGGCCCGCGCGAAGTGTTGATCAGGTAAGACGTCGGCTTCATCCAGCCCAGCGCCTGAGCATCCACCAGCCCACGGCTACGGTCGCTGAGCACGAGGTGGATCGACAGAATATCCGCCTGCTCGAACAGCTCCTGCTTGCTGACATACGTTACGCCGGATTCAGCAGCGGCTTCAGCCGTGAGGTTCTCACTCCAGGCGATGACTTTCATGCCAAACGCCAGACCGTAGCGGGCGATCCACTTGCCGATGCTGCCGAGCCCGAGAATACCCAGTGTCTTGCCATGCAAATCACTGCCAATGCCGACCTGCCACTGGCCGCTGCGCAACGAATTGGCCTCGTCCACCAGATTGCGGGTCACGCCCATGATCAGCGCCCAGGTCAGCTCTGGTGCGGCGTGCTTATAGCTTTCGGTGCCACACACCTGAATACCCAGTCGGCCAGCCGCTTTGACGTCAATCGCCGCATTGCGCATGCCGCCAGTCACCAGCAGCTTGAGATTGGGCAATTGGCTGAGCAGGGCTTCGTCGAAAATGGTCCGCTCACGCATCACGCAAATCACCGTGAAAGCCTGCAAGCGCGCCGCCATGGTGGCGGTATCGCCCGGGTATTCATGAAGAAATGTGACTTCGCCGATGCTGTTAAGAACCGACCAGTCCACGACATCACTGGCGACGGATTGCCAGTCATCCAGCACTGCAATTTTTGTATGCGTCATCTCGAACTCGCCTTTTTTGCTGCAGTTTTCAGGGTTGTGCCGCAACAGTAGCGCCAGATGGCCGCTTAGCCAAACAGCCCGGCGGCAAGATTGATTGAAAAGCCGAGGATCGCCGTGTTGAAAATGAAACCGATCAGGCTCTGGGCCAGGACGATCCTGCGTAAACCCGGCGTCGCGACGCCCACATCCGAGGTTTGCACCGCCACGCTGAGGGTGAAGGAGAAGTACAGGAAGTCCCAATAATCCGGGTGCTTCTCGCCATCCGCGAAACGCAGAGCCGGTTCTTTACCCTTCCAGGTATAAAACAGGCGGGCGTAATGCAGGCTGAAAATCACCCCGGTGACCAGCCACGAGCCTACGACTGTCAGGGCGGTGAAGGCGTAGTGCAGCGCCCGGTCATCCGTGGTCATCGCCTTGCTGCCGGACAGTTCCAGCGTGATTGCTGCGAGGCTGGCCAGTGCGGCGACGCACACGGTGACCAGTACCAGTCCGGCGTTTTCATCCTCGACCATGGAGATACGTTCTGCGTCAGCCGCATTGGTGCGAAACGTTCGGATCAGGATCAATACCAGATACACCCAGACGGTAACGTTCCAGGCAATCAGGCACTTGCTGGTGATGGATATCTGCGGAGTGATGATTGCTGCGGCAAGTCCGCTGGCGAGACCTAGCGCAGTGGCGATGCTCAAACGTGGGTGGGTATGAGCGATATGGGACATAAGCCGAACTTCATGACGGATGATTCACGAACATTAGCACGGGCTTTTGTGGCGGAATAAAAAACGACGCGCAAGGGGGTTGCGCGTCGTATGCCAGCTTGGCAAGGATTTACGTTCTTCGGTAGGAGCGAACTTGTTCGCGACACGGCAGGCCTGCGTACGTAGCTGCGACGACTCGCCAACAAGTTGGCTCCTACCGGTATAGCGTTCATTCACGTCGAGACGGAATTCACCGA
This sequence comes from Pseudomonas syringae group sp. J309-1, assembly GCF_032582135.1. Taxonomy (NCBI): domain Bacteria; kingdom Pseudomonadati; phylum Pseudomonadota; class Gammaproteobacteria; order Pseudomonadales; family Pseudomonadaceae; genus Pseudomonas; species Pseudomonas syringae group sp. J309-1. The sequence continues at coordinate 8,559 of NZ_JAWHNU010000065.1, forward strand.
ACCAGACACGGCTGCTTGTTGTTGAATTTCCAGTCCGGCACCAGGAATTGCATGGCGACGCCGTCGTCGCGGGCACCCAGGCCCATGCCTTTGTAGAGTTCGTGAGCCTTGTGCACCTGATCCATGTCCAGCTCGACGCCCAGCCCCGATTTCTTTGGCACTTGCACGGCGCCGCCCACAATCTGCAACGGTTCGCGGGTCAGACGCTGGCCGTCCTGCCAGATCCAGTGAGTGTCGATGGCGGTGATATCCCCCGGTGCTGCGGCGGCCACATGGGTGAACATCGCCAGGGAAATATCGAAGTGGTTGTTGGAGTGCGAACCCCAGGTCAGGCCCCATTCGTTGCACATTTGCGCCACCCGCACCGAACCCTGCATGGTCCAGAAGTGAGGGTCGGCGAGTGGAATGTCCACCGACTGCAACTGAATTGCATGGCCCATTTCACGCCAGTCGGTGGCAATCATGTTGGTGGCGGTTTTCAGGCCGGTAGCACGGCGGAACTCAGCCATGACTTCGCGACCGGAGAAGCCGTTTTCCGCACCGCAGGGGTCTTCGGCGTAGGCCAGCACATGGTGCTGATCGCGGCACAGACGAATCGCTTCTTTCAGTGACCATGCGCCATTCGGGTCGAGGGTGATCCGGGCATCCGGAAAACGTTCGGCGAGGGCAGTAACGGCCTCGATTTCCGCATCGCCGCTGAGCACGCCGCCTTTCAGTTTGAAATCCTGGAAGCCATAACGTGCCTGCGCCGCCTCGGCCAGACGGACAACCGCTTCAGGGGTCAGCGCTTCTTCATGGCGCACGCGAAACCAGTCGTTGTCGGCATCCGGCTCCCTGCGGTAATCCAGATTGGTTTTGCCTTGGTCACCGACATAGAACAGGTAACCGAGCATTTTCACTTCATCGCGCTGCTGCCCTTCACCGAGCAGGGCTGCGACCGGTACGTCCAGGTGCTGACCGAGCAAGTCCAGCAGGGCTGCCTCCAAAGCGGTCACGGCGTGAATGGTGATGCGCAGATCAAAAGTCTGCAGGCCGCGCCCACCAGCATCACGTTCGGCGAAGGTCTTGCGCACGTCATTCAGGATTTTCTGGTAGGTGCCAATCGAGCTGCCCACCACCAATTGCCGCGCATCTTCCAGCGTCTGGCGAATGCGTTCGCCGCCTGGTACTTCACCCACGCCGGTGTGCCCGGCATTGTCCTGGAGTATCACGATGTTGCGGGTGAAGTAGGGGCCATGGGCGCCGCTGAGGTTGAGCAGCATGTCATCGTGACCGGCGACCGGGACGACCTGCATGCTGGTGATAACAGGGGCTTTGCTCAGGTTCTGACTCATTGTTTCAGGTCCTTTTAATAATCGTAGCGGGCGATCAAGAGTGGGCAGCAGTGGTGGGCAGCGGCTCTACCGGACTCTTGCCGGGCTTCGGCGTGTTGCGTGCAGCGAAAACGATGATGGCGGCAATAATCGAGGTGGCCGTCAAACCATACAGGCCGCCCTGGATCGAGCCGGTGTGTTGCTCCAGCAAGCCAAACGTGGTCGGCGCGACGAAGCCGCCGAGGTTGCCGACCGAGTTGATCAAGGCAATCACTGCCGCCGCGATACGGGCGTCCAGATAAGCCTGGGGAATGGGCCAGAACAGCGACGATGCCGACTTGAAGCCTAGTGCAGCGAAGCAGATCGCTACGAAAGCAAAGATCGGACTGCCTGTCGTGGACATAAACATCCCGGCCGCTGCGATCAGCAACGCTGCGGCTACCCAGGCCTGTTGCCGCTTCCACTTGGCAGACATGGCCGCGAAAGCGTACATACCGACGATCGATAATAACCACGGGATGGAGTTGAACAGCCCGACCTGCATATCACTGAGATCGCCCATCTTTTTGATGATGCTTGGCAGCCAGAAGGTCGCAGCATAGATCGTCAACTGGATGAAGAAGTAGATCAGGCAGAACAGGATGATCTGGCGATCCTTGAGCAGCTTGCCGATTGAAGCTTTGACGGGGTTGGCGGCTTCACGAGCGCGTTGCTCTTCATCAATCGCGTTGACCAGTGCGTCCTGTTCTTCGCGGGTCAGCCATTTGGCGTCATGGGGTTTGGAGTCGAGCCAGAACCACACGAAAGCACACAGGCCTACCGAGAACATGCCCTCAATGAAGTACATCCACTGCCAGCCTTTCATGCCGAAGCCGCTGATTTGCAGGAGCAAGCCAGAGAGCGGACCGGAAATCAGCGAGGCAATGGCCGAGCCGCTGAGGAAGATCGCAATAGCTTTACCGCGCTCTACACCTGGCAGCCAGCGGGTGAAGTAATAGATCACACCAGGGAAGAAGCCGGCTTCGGCGACACCCAGCAGGAAGCGCAGGATATAAAAGTGGGTTTCGTTCTGGATGAAGGCCATGCAGGTTGCGACGATGCCCCAGGTGAACATGATCCGTGTCAGCCAGATGCGCGCACCGACCTTTTGCAGAAGCATGTTGGAAGGGACTTCGAACAGCGCGTAACCGATGAAGAACAGGCCGGCACCAAAGCCATAGGCGGCTGCGCCGATGCCCAGGTCATGCTCCATGTGCGATCGCACAAAGCCGATGTTCACGCGGTCAATGTAGTTGACGATAAACATGATGACGAACAGTGGCAGGATGTGGCGTTTGACCTTGGATACAGCTGAAACCAAAGTCGAATCGGCCCCATCACCCGTCCGGGTACTGGATGCGTTCAAGGATGAATCTCCCACTCGTTATTTTTATGCGGGTCTGTACAAGCTGATGGCTTGTGTTGATGGACATCATACAAGTAGATATTTGCCGCGCAAGAGGGTTATTGGGGGTTTTTGCAGAATTTTTTGCAAAGTGGATTCAGCGCTTCAGCGGTTTTGAATAGATTGAACAAGTGCTGATACTCTAGATTTATTGTTTTAAATCAATTATTTATAGATTTTTTGGGCAATCTTTTACCGAATTATGTTTTCGGTGAATTTTTCTTAAAACCTTGGCGGGCCTTGAGCCACGGCGTTTCGACGGGCGAGTGAGTAGTGCGGGTCTCGACGTGTTGTCATACAAGTGAAATGAGTGTGAACGAGTTTGCTTGTATGACAAGTCATGTGTGGGCGGTGCTATGATCCTGGCAAAATTGGCGTTCAGGACAGGTCTTCATGCAGCAGCCCACGCGTCAGGCACCCAAGCGCCGACCTCACAATCTGGCGACGGATCTGGTGACCGAGCTGAGTCAGCGGATTCTGCTGGGCAAAATCCCGGCAGGGCAAAAGCTCCCTTCGGAAAATCAGATCGTCCGTGAGCACGGCGTGAGCCGCACTGTGGTTCGTGAGGCCATCTCCAAATTGCAGGCTTCCGGCCTGGTGGAAACCCACCACGGCGTCGGCACATTCGTGCTGGAGCGGGGCAACCAGACAGGGCTGCACCTGAAGGTTGAAACCGCTGCCAGTGTGCGAGACATGATCGAGTTGCGTATCGGTCTGGAATCTCAGGCTGTGGCGCTGGCGGCACTGCGCCGGACTGACGAACAATTGGCCGCGATGCGCCAGGCCCTGGATGACTATCAGGACCTGTTGGCCAACGAGGACAGTTGCGTGGAGGCCGACTGGCGTTTTCACATGCTGATCGCTGAAGCCACCGGCAACTCGTATTACACCGAGATCATGCAGCACTTGGGCAGCGCGATCATTCCCCGCAGTCGCATTGCCTCAAGCGAAAGGGCAGGCGCCAACCTCGCTCATCATGGGTATCTGGCCAATCTGGAACACGAGGCCCTGCTCGCCGCAATCCGCCGCCAGGACCCGGATGCAGCCCGTGCAGCGATGTGGACGCACTTGAGTAACAGTCGCGAACGCTTCGCGCCGCTGGATTGAGCGCTGTGATTGTTTCAAATGGCAAGGAACTGTAGGAGCTGCCGAAGGCTGCGACGGCGTTGTGTCAGGATGAATGCTTCGCAGCCTTCGGCAGCTCCTACAAGGGCCGGGGTCGGAGTTTCTGCCCTGTCATTCAGAACCCGCCTCCGCATCCCCCAACACCTGCAGCATCACCCCTGACTGCCAGTCGAACCAAGGATTAAAGGTAAGCCGCGCATGCACTTTGCCTGGCTCGCGGTAGCCCCAGTCCGAATACCACACCTGATCACCGGCCAGGCATCTCTGCATGTCCGCAGTTTCCTGACCGTTCCAGCAAATGCGCTGCTTGCCATTTACCCCGTACAGCGGGTTGTCCGGGGAGAACAGCAGGCCCATGTGCGAGAACTGGCTGATTCGGTATTCAGGCAGGTAATCCTTGCGCACCAGCACGCGGGGCGTTTTCGCGACGTCGGTCGGGCTGTCGCCGTACCAGATCATGCGACTCGCCGGGTTGCTGAAACGCTGATTGAAATTGTCCAGCACGTAGCGAGTATCCAGCACCGAATCATGTTGGGTAATTGCAATGAAAACGGGCTTGTCGTAGCGACGTTCTTCAAGTCGATCTTGCGCCAGCACGCTGCTGCGATAGAACTGCGCAAAGCCATTGGTGGGCACATTCAGGTAGCGCACGGGTGTCTGCAGCGGGCGCAACGGGTCGTTTGGGCTCGCCAGCCACGGGCGCGCCCAGGCAATCCACTGCGTCGCCCACGCGTAGGCGCTGTCGGAGCGAAAGGCTGGAGAGAACAGCACCAGACCGGCGATTTCGTCGTGATCGTAGGCGTAATCCAGCACCAGATTGGCCCCCGTGGAAAAGCCGCCTAGATACACTTTGGGCACTTCACGGCCAAGCGTCTGCGCCTGTTCCCGAACCACCTTTTGCCAGTGCTCCAGTGTGACATCGAGCATGTCGGATGGCTGCGTGCCGTGACCGGGCAACAGCACGGTACGCACCAGAAACCCATGGGCAGCGAGCTTTGCGCCGACGTCATGGAACGACCACGGCGAGTCACCCAGACCATGAACCAGCAACACGCCGCCTTTGGGTGCGCCTGTCGGTCGCCATTCCTGCGGAGCGTTCCATTGCAGCTCGGCGGCACGGTCCGCAGTCTGGAAGTTTCTGTGTTGCTGTATCCATTGCAGCGTCTGCTGACGATAGTCGGCGAAGCTTTGCGATGGATGATCATTGCCAGCCACTGAGGTGCAGGCCTGGAGTGCAAATAGGGCGGGGAGCAGGCATACGATTCGGTGCTTGGCCAAGATCGGTGGTTCTCTTCAGCGTGGGATTACCAGATGACCCGCACTTTGCCACGAGCGTTCCGTCGGCTGCCAGCTTCCGTTGGCTCGCGATAGCGTCAGTTCATGCGATAAATTTGTCGACCAGGAAATCGAATCGCGAGCAAGCTCACTTTCATCAAACAAACGACCACTTTCTGATTTGGAATACTTGTCTGTAGGAGCTGCCGAAGGCTGCGAAGCATTTCTCCTGACACACCGCGATCGCAGCCTTCGGCAGCTCCTACAGATTCTGCGGGACAGTGCGGCGTCTAGACGAACGGGCTGTTCCCGCAGGAAATACGCGCCGGTGCTACCGGGCCGATGCGCTCGGTCTATTTACGTGACCCGGATTTCAATCAGATCGAAATCCTGGAGCAGGTTTAAGGTTTTGCGTGGCTGGGCTTAGCGCACCAGTCCCAGCCGCTCATGCCATTCGGCAATAGACTCTTTCGGGTACTCATCGAATTGCTTGTCGCCTTCATGCACGCACACCTCGACCCAAGACGCTTTGGAGTCCAGCAGCAGGTGAGTATGCTCTGGCGGCGATGGCAGATCGGTGTCGATGGCTGACGCAAAGGGGTGAATCAGCTCCGGCCATTCCGGGCTGAACAGCCACAGGCCGCTGCTGCACAATTTGCAGAAGTGCCGCTCGGCGCTGCTGATCCTGACGTGATGGTCTTCGCGGATTTTTGCGTGATAAATCGAAATATTTTCCCGGCCTTTGACCTTCAAACTTTTCGCATCGCCCCCCAGATTGATCGAGTAGCCGCCACCACCTTGGGTCTTGCGGCAGATTGAGCAATAGCAGCGTTGATAAGGGTAGGGATGGGCGCTGTTGAGGCTGAATTCGACTTCGCCACAGTGGCATGAACCTTCCAGATGCATGATGTGTTCTCCGTTCAAACGCTCAGAAAGCCTGGCGTGCTTTTGGGTAACTCCTAAGGTCTAGACAAAGTTATTGGCGGTTTGCACAGAGCATTCGTCTGTTCACGGACGATCTGTTTGAGAAATATTCGGAATTAATTGCCGGGGCAGGCGGTTTTTCGTTCAAGAAGGCCGCTCGTCGGTCGATATTTGGGTTGTCCTACAACATTCTGCTGTCCAGCTTGACCCTCCTGCCAATAACAAGAGCTTCCGTCATGAACCTACGCAATTTGACCATCGCCCGCCGAGCCGGTCTTGGCTTCACGCTTATCTCTTTGCTGGTCGCCTTGCTCGGCTGGTTTGCCATGGTTCAAATGTCGACGATTCGTCAGAGTGAGGTCGCGGTTGAAACCAACTGGCTGCCGAGCATGCGCGTGATCAACGACGTTCGTGAAATCATGCTGCGTATCCGCACTATTTCCCTGCGTATGGCGCTGGACCCGGATCCCAAGAATATCGCCACCTACCGCAGTCAGCTCGATGTGCGTAATCAGGACCTGAGCAAAAAACTCGATATTTTTGCCTCGTTTGTGGACACCCCGGAGGAAAAAGTACTTAGCGATCAGTTTCGGGTGACCCTGGGTGAGTATCAGAAAGCCCTCGATAAATCGTTTGTGATCGCAGCGCAGAATGATCGCGATGCGCTGAACAAATTGTTGTTGGTGGACATGAAGACAATCGTCGACGGTTCCGGTAAGCAGCTGGCTGATCTCAGCGAGTTCTATGCGCAGCATGTCGATGCGGAAGGCAAGGCCGCTGAGGCGCAGTACGACAAGTCACGCAACATCGTATTCATTTTCGTGGTTATTGCTGGCCTGGGCACTATTGCCCTGGCCTTGCTGCTGACCCGCAGCATCGTGCGTCCGCTGGAGGTTGCCGTTACAGCGGCGGAAAACGTGGCCAATGGTGATCTGACCCAACGCATCACGGTGGACGGCAGTGATGAAGTGACCCGTTTGCTGGCTGCGCTGGACAAAATGCAGGGCAATTTGCGCTCGGCAATGCAGCACATCGGCAGCTCCGCGACACAGCTTGCTTCGGCTGCTACCGAGCTGAACTCGGTGACCGAAGACAGCTACCGCGGCCTGCACCAGCAGAACGCTGAAATCGATCAAGCGGCTACCGCTATCAACGAGATGACGTCGGCCGTTGAAGAAGTCGCGCGCAACGCTGTGTCCACCTCCGATGCATCGAACAACTCCAGTCGTTCGGCTTTGGCGGGTCAGGCGCGCGTCGTGGAAACCGTGCAGTCAATCCAGACCCTGACCGATAACGTCCAGGCGACTTCGACGCTGGTACAGAGCCTGGCTGATCAGTCGCAGGATATTGGCAAGGTGCTGGACGTGATTCGCTCCATTGCCGAGCAGACCAACCTGTTGGCCCTCAACGCAGCGATTGAAGCAGCGCGGGCGGGCGAGTCCGGCCGTGGTTTCGCCGTTGTAGCTGATGAAGTCCGGGCACTGGCCCATCGCACCCAGCAGTCGACCCTGGAAATCGACAAGATGGTCAGTGCCATGCGCAGCGGCTCTGCCCAGGCACTGGAATCCATGCTGACCAGCAGCGAACGCGCCAACGAAACCCTGACTCTGGCTCAAGGTGCCGGCGCATCGCTGACGGATATCACCTCATCCATCAACCAGATTTCGGAACGCAACCTGGTCATCGCCAGTGCGGCTGAAGAGCAGGCGCAAGTTGCCCGGGAAGTGGATCGCAACATCGTCAACATCCGCGACCTGTCCATGCAGTCGACCCAGGGCGCCAACCAGATCAGTGCTTCAAGCAATGAGCTGTCGCGCCTGGCGGGTGACCTGAATCAGGTGGTGGCTCGCTTCAAGGTCTGATTCGCTGCTGTCTTGTCTGGAGCTTGCTCCTTGCGGGTCCTGCCGGGCATGATTCGCCTCTGCTCAATGACAGAGGCGAGACAGCTTCATGGACAATAAGAACAATCTTTTCAGCAGTTGGCTTCGTGCGCCCGGTCACCATGAGTGGCTGGCCCGGGAAGGCAATCGACTCCTGACCTTCGCCAAGGCCTCACGGCTGCCTCAGGGGTTCGGCAATCTTGATGAGCGTGGCGTCCTGCCCGAAAACGCTCACGCCGAAACCATGAACACCGCCCGAATGACCCACAGCTTCGCCATGGCCCACATCCGTGGCATACCCGGCTGCGCAGCATTGGTGGACCACGGCATTGCGTCACTGGCAGGGCCGCTGCGGGATGCGGAACATGGCGGCTGGTTCAGTACGCCCCTGACTCACCACAGCAAAACCGACAAACAGGCTTACTTGCATGCCTTCGTCGCATTGGCGGCCAGCTCGGCTGTCGTCGCGGGGCGGCCGGGTGCGCAGGCGCTGTTGTCGGAGGCGATCGAGGTGATCCAGCGCCGTTTCTGGAGCGAGGAGGAGGGCGCGATGCGAGAGTCCTTCGCTCGTGACTGGACGCAAGAGGAAACCTATCGGGGTGCCAACAGCAACATGCACAGCACCGAGGCTTTTCTTGCCCTGGCCGATGTGACCGGCGATGCCCAGTGGCTGGATCGCGCGCTGCGGATTGTCGAGCGGGTGATTCACGGTCATGCGGCTGCCAATGAATATCAGGTGATCGAGCACTTCAGCCTGTCGTGGCAGCCTCTGCCGGAGTACAACCACGACAATCGCGCCGATGGCTTCCGCCCCTATGGCACTACGCCGGGGCACGCCTTTGAGTGGGCTCGGCTGTTGTTGCATCTGGAGGCGTCGCGTCAGCGTTTGAAATTGCCGACCCCGTCGTGGCTGCTGGCGGATGCACGTCAGTTGTTTGCCAATGCGTGCCGTGATGCCTGGAATGTCGACGGCCTGCCGGGCATTGTCTACACCCTCGATTGGCAGAAGCAGCCGGTGGTTCGTCATCGGCTGCACTGGGTCCATTGCGAGGCCGCTGCTGCCGCTGGCGCGTTTTTGCAGCGCACGGATGAAAAGCAGTACGAAGACTGGTATCGATGCTTCTGGGAGTTCAACGAAACGTTGTTCATCGATCACGAACTGGGCAGTTGGCATCACGAGCTTGACCCGCTCAACCAGCCCAGCGCGGATATCTGGGGTGGCAAGCCTGATCTGTATCACGCGTATCAAGCGACGTTGTTACCGGTATTGCCGCTAGCGCCAAGTCTGGCGAGTGCGTTGGCGGGGATGGGGTGAGTCAATGCGGGAAGGCAACGATTTCCTGTGGGAGATCCTATGTTGGCCTGCAAGCTCAATTCTCTGTGGGAGCGAATTCATTCGCGAAGAGGTCGGCGCACCCGCAACCCTTGTATCGATTGAAATACTGCCGTCCCGAGTGAAGTGGAGCGCCAACCCGGTCGGTCCCACCGGTCCTGCATGAGCTTGAAAAATTGCGGCGGCTGGAGATCTCCTTGTGGGAGCAGGGCTTGGTCTGGGCCGCATCCGGACGATAAACGATAACGCGGTATGTCTTCCAGCTGCGTCTCATGCATCGCGGGCAAGCCCGGCTCCCACAGGGGGAATTGCATTTCACACGGAGTGTATTTATTACTTTCGGGGTTTCACTCCCCCATCTCCAGCTCAACCCACGTCGGTGCATGGTCGCTGGGATGCGGCTCGTTCCTCGGCCAGTGATCCACACCGGCGCGCTCCAGTCGGGTGCTGGTTTCTGCGTTGAGCAGCAGATGATCGATCCGCAGTCCGGAATTGGTCTCCCAGTGCTTGCGAAAATAATCCCAGAACGTATAAATCGGCTCGTCCGGAAAGCACGTACGCAGGGCATCGGTCCAGCCCTGGGCCAGCAGGCGCTGAAAGCATTCGCGACTCTCCGGCTGCAGCAATGCATCCTTGAGCCATGACCGCGTGTTGTAAATATCCTCGTCCGTTGGCACGACGTTGTAATCGCCTGCCAGCACCACCGGATGCCCACTCGAATAAAGCGACTCGGCATGCTCGATAAGCTTTTCGAACCACGCCAGTTTGTAATCGAATTTTGGTCCCGGCTGAGGATTGCCATTGGGCAAGTACAGGCAGCCGACGATCACCCCATGCGCCGCCGCTTCGATGTAGCGGCTCTGGTTGTCCTTTTCAAAGCCGGGCAGGCCGCGGCGGATTTCCAGCGGCTCCATGCCCTTGGCCAGGATCGCCACGCCATTCCACGAAGGCTGTCCCTGCCAGATGGCGCCGTAGCCTGCGTCACGAATTTCGTCGATGGGGAAGGCCAGATCGGCAGCTTTCAATTCTTGCAGGCAAACCACGTCCGGACTTTCGCGGCGCAACCAGTCCAGCAGGATCGGCAGGCGGCTGCGAATGCCGTTGATGTTGAAAGTGGCGATTTTGATTGTGCTCACGGTGGTCCTCTCAAAGACGCAGTGATTAGCTGTTTGAGAGGGACCAGCGCGATAGATTCAATGGATTACAGACACTCAGTGAGAAGTCGCGCTCTTGTCGGTCAGCCGTATGATCTGCCGGGCGAAGAACGCGCCCGTAAGGATCACGCCGATCAGGCGCAAGGTCTGCATGGCCAGCACAAAGCCGACGTCTGACTGGGTGTCGATGGCGATGATCGCCATGGCATCCAGACCGCCGGGGCTGGTGGCCAGATAAACCGAGAGATAATCCTTGTCCAGCATGACCGCAATCAACCAGGCTGACAGTGCGCAGAGTACGATCAGCAGCATTGAGCCAAGAATCATTGCCGGCATGCGACGCCAGACGTACTTGATGGTGGGGCGGTCGAAGCGCAGGCCAACGTAACTGCCCATTGCGCCATAGGCCAGCGTCAGCATCCACGAGGGCAGGGTGATTTGCAGGAGACCGCTCAACTGCAGAGCGCCACCGATCAGCAGTGGCCCCATCAAGGCACCCGCAGGGATTTTACCGGCGACGATGATGCCGACTCCGATCACCGCAAGACTCAAGGCGAAGTTCAGCAAGTTCATGCCTTCCAGCTCGATGTCTGCGCTATGGACTTCAGTGCCGCCGCCTTCCACGCCGATCAGCCGACTGACCACCGCACCGACCATCACGACGCAGACTACCCGCACGTACTGCATGGTGGCGACGACCCGCGAGTCGGCGCCGTAATCTTCCGACATGGCGACCATCGCCGATGCGGCACCCGGTGACGTGCCCCAGGCGGCGGTGCTGCCCGCGATCCCGGCGTAGCGCACCAGGCATAAACCGACGCCAGCGCTGAGAATGACCGTGAGTGCTGTGGCAAACAGCATGACGTGCCAGGAATGCAGGGCTGTTATCAGAACCGCCATGGTCATCGAGTGGGCAATCAGTACGCCGACCGTGCCCTGGCTTAGGCGAAACAGATTTTTGTGCAAGCGAATATTCGCGCCCATCACCCCAAAGCCGATGGCGGTCAGCATAGGGCCGAGAAACAATGCGGCGGGCATTTGCCAGTATTTGAGGAGTTGGCCGACAGCCCCTGCGACCAGAATCAGGGCTGCCCATTGAATGGGTTTGGGCAAGGTGTGCAGCGAAAAGCAAGAGGCGCGTGACAAGGGGGTGGGCTCCGCGAGGCGAGCGAGACAGGACGCTCGTACGACAAGAGTATCGACACTTCAATCGATCAAGTCTATTTTCTAATAGTCATGAATTGATAACTTTGGTTGATGAATTATGGATCTTCGCGATCTTGCTTATTTTGAAACGATTGCCGAGTTGGGCCATCTGGGTCGAGCGGCGCAAAAACTCAATCGCAGCCAGCCTGCGCTGACCAAAAGCATCCAGCGGCTGGAGGAGTCTTTCGGCACCAGACTGTTCCAGCGCGATGGACGGCGGATCAAGCTGACTCCGGTGGGTGAACTTTTACAGGCAAGGGGCAAGGTTCTGCAGCAGAGCATCGCCCAGACCCAGCGCGAGGTTCGCGATTTCGCCAGCGGTGCCGTGGGAAATATTCGTGTCGGTTGTGCGTCTACCATGGCTGAATACCTGCTGCCGAAATTGACGTCGGCACTGCTGCAGCGTTCGCCGGACGTGACGTTGAAGATGGTCATCGGCCAGGACGACCTGCTACGTGAGTCCCTGCGTTCCGGGCAACTGGACATGATCATTTGCTCGCTGATCACCGACGACGAGCAGTTCGAGAGTTTTCCGATTCTCAAGGACGAAGCGGTGGTGATCGCCAGCAAGGATCATCCGATCTTCAAAAGCCGGTACAGCATGGCTGACCTGTGCGCTTATCGCTGGGTGCTACCGCCAACCGGCGTTTCATCGCGCAAATGGCTGGATCAGGCGTTCAGTGCGCAGCAGTTGCCGTTGCCTGTGGTTCAGATCGAGGCCAATTCGATCCCGTTATTGCCCGGTTTGATCGAACGCACCAGCCTGTTGAGTTTCACTGCCCGGGAGACCCTCGAATTTGGCAACAACATGCGACAGTTGCGTGAAGTGGTCGTGAAGGAAACGACGATGAAGCGCACCATTGGCTGCACCGTCCGTGAAGGCGGCTATCTGTCGCCTGCCGCGCAAGCCATGGTGCAGATGCTGCGTGACAGCAGCGAAGAATTTTTGAGCTGGAACTGACGCGGGTAGCTCCATTTTCCTACAGGCTGGGTTAGCCTGTGCTTACGCGGGCTCGTTGGTAGCGCTGGTACAGGGAAATGATCAGGAGAGCAGTAGATGCAGACACATTCACCGTTTTATACGCAAGTTGCTCAGCAGCCGTTTTTTGCGCGCATCGACCATCAGTTCGGAGGTGATCAGTCGCCATTGAATGACGCCGACGCTGATGAAGATACCGACCCGGAAGCTTATCTCGACCTGGATGTGCTGGGTCTGGACGAGTTCAGTGACTCGGATAAGCTTGATCCGATTTTCAGCAGCGATGTGGGTTCTTCTTCGGTGAATTAAGAGCTCCGGGCGCACGTCGGCAGCTCTCGCCGAACAAATTGTAATTATCTGAATTCATACAGAACCGGTAGGACCGACTTTATTCGGGAAGAGGCCATTACGTTCGCCGCATTTTTATCGTCAGGAATGCGGTCTTCCCGGATAAAGTGGACGGCCACCCCGAGCGTCCCACGTGTCCTCTGTTTACCGCGAGACCGCTCGGTGACAGGGAACACCTACAGATCTGACACTTTTCGGGCTAGATACAGCGACAGCGCCTCAACCGCCAGCTCCACTGTCGAACTGGAACCCGCCCACGTGCACGCCAGCATCAGGTTCCTGGGCAGCGCAAAATCCTCCACCAGATAGCCGTGTTCGTCGTAGCCATTCAGGTCGTGGGGCACCAGATCCCGAAGTGATTCCACCGGATCAAAGTAAACCCATACCGGCTTGTTCAGGGCGATGGCCATGCCAATTTCAAACGCCGTCCCGGAATCCGGCTCAAGACCGCGGAACACATTCAGGTTGGCCAGCACCGCCGTGCCGCGCTGAATCATGGCGATATTCATCGAGCAGATCAGTTGCGCAGTTTCCTGAGCAGAGAGCCCGGTGGGGACTTCGTTATCGAAAGGGTACATGCCTTCAAGGCCATGGGCGGTGCACAAGGCCTTGAGGTATTGGCCGTGCTCTATGGCATCTTTGCGAAACACATCAAACCCGGCCAGATAAACCCGTGGGGCGGTAGTGATCAGCATGATCGATCTCCGGCGTGACAGTTAACGTGCGTTGATTCTATCGCTTCACGCATTACGATATCGCAGACCATTTATCAGGCGATTTATTCAACGCTGGAATCTGTACGGATAAACAGTATCCTTGCGCACATGTCTGGTCTTGTTGCGTAGCGTTGCCGTGAATACGTCACCCTTGGAAAACCCGTTCTACTACCTTGAAAACTTCCGCCAGGTGCTGGGCTGGATTGCCCGGCGCTACGCGGATTTGCTTGATAAGGAAGAACAGCAATTCATCGAGTGCTTTGCGCAACTGCCGCAAGCAGCGCAGGGTTTGCTGGTGCGTATGGTCATGCGCAAGGGCGAGCTGTTTCGGGCCAGCAAGCTCAGTTATCCGGAACTGGGCGACACGCTGGAAGCGGTGCAGCCGCTACTGTTACACGGCTGGGTTGATCCGCGCCCGGCGCTCAATCTGGAACAGCTGTTTATCCTGTTGCGCAAGGCCGAGCTGGCTGCCTGTTTCAAGGCCCATGGCATCCGCGGCACCGAGCGAAAGCACGAGCTGCTGGAGCTGCTGCAACCGTTTCATCAGGCCGCACAGACCCTGGACAGTTGGCATGCAGGGCTCGACGAAACGATTTTCGCCCTCAAGGTCATGCCGCTCTGTGACCGTTTGCGATTGCTGTATTTCGGCAATCTTTATCAGGAGTGGTCCGAGTTCGTCCTCGCTGATCTGGGCGTTTATCGTTATGAAAAGGTTGAGTTTTCGCTGGACTCACGAACCATCAATGACCGCGCGGACATCGATACCTGCCTTGAGCTGCACGCCTGCCGTCAGGCGCTTGATGAGGGCGGTGAGCTGGAAGTGCTGGCGACCCGGGCGCTGGCCATTGACACGGGTAATCCCTGGCTGGAAATGCGGCGTAGCAAGACGCTGTACCAGATCGGCCAGCAGGCTGAGCGGGAGCAGGACTGGTCGTTGGCATTGAGCGTGTACGAGCGCAGCAACTATCCCGGTGCCAGGTCCCGGCGTGTTCGGGTGCTGGAGCGATGCGAAGACTATCAGGCTGCCCTGACGTTGCTTGAACAGGTTCAGGCCGCTCCGCAAAGCGATGCTGAATTGCAGCATGCACGTCGAGTGTTACCACGGCTGCAACGCAAGCTTGGCCTTATCGATAAGGTCCGCCGAGTGACACGTAAAGTCGAGCGGCTGGATGTGAGCGTTGATCTACGCGCGGATATGAGCGTTGAACAGATGATCCAGCTGCATCTGGCTGAAGAGGGCAGCGAGGTGTACTACGTCGAGAATGCGCTAATCAACTCACTGTTTGGTTTACTGTGCTGGCCGGCAATTTTTGCGCCGTTGCCAGGTGCGTTCTTCCACCCGTTCCACAGCGGCCCCAGCGATTTGCACAGCCCTGATTTCTATCAGCGTCGCGTGGCGCTGTTCGATGCCTGTCTGGCGCAACTGGACGACGACACGTGGCAGGACACTGTTCGCCATCACTACAGCAGCAAGTCCGGCCTGCAATCACCCTTCGTCTTCTGGGGCACGTTAACGCCCGAACTGCTTGAACAAGCGCTGCACTGTTTACCGGTCGAGCATCTGCGTCACTGGTTCCGCCGCCTGCTGCTGGATATCAAAGCCAACCGGACCGGCATGCCGGACCTGATCCAGTTCTTCCCGGCCGAGCGCCGTTACCGAATGATCGAAGTCAAAGGCCCCGGCGACCGCCTGCAGGATAACCAGCTGCGCTGGCTGGATTTCTGCGCCGAACACGCTATGCCGGTGGTGGTGTGTTATGTGCAGTGGGAAGAGAACGCTATCCCGGCTTAGCCAAGACGGAAATGCAGATGCGATCTCCGGTACAGACTGTGTGAAAACTACTACAGGCTGGGCAACTTCGTTGCTACGCGCACAATACTGCGTTAAAAACAGGCGAAAAATGCTCATTTAGAACACTAGAGTCGGACGCGACCCCGGCCGTTTTTCGCCTGTTTTTGCCTTGTCTTGCCGTCGCTCGCTACGTTTTCACACAGTCTGGGTAGGAGCGAACTTGTTCGCGAAATCGAGAGCCTGACACTATGCCGCGCTAACAAAGATGGCTCTTATCAAACAAACTAAAACTATCTGATGGAATACTTTTCTGTAGGAGCGCACGAGCACCGCGAGGCCGCGATGGCGGTGTATCAGGCAGGACGCCATCGCTGCCTCGCGGTGCTCGTGAGCTCCTACAGATCCTGTGTTTGCTTGGCGACGCGCTCAATGTCGTGCCACGTCTTCAACGCTTGATACCCACCGATTCCAGAAAGCTGTCCCGCGCACTGTTCAGGTGAGCGAGCATGCATTGCCGGGCTTGTTCCGGGTCACGCGCCTTGAGTGCAGCCACCAGCGCCAGGTGTTCGTGACAGGCAGGCAGGAAGCGCTCGGGGATGCGGGTGAGGTTGCGCATACGGATGCGTTTGTGGATTTCCCGGATGAAATGGCTCAGGGACTGATTGCCGCAATGGGCAAGAATCAGTACATGAATGTCGTCATCCAGATACAAGCCTTCATTTTCCCGTGACGGCCGGGCGACAACCTCCTGCAAACGTCTTTCGATCTCGTCCAGCGGCGCCAGGGGGATATTCGTCGCTGCCAGGGCCGCCGCTTCGCTTTCCAGCATCAGCCGGATCGAGAGTAGTTCCAGGTATTCAGTGATGTCCACTTCGCGAACCACCAGCAGGCCATTGGGCAGCAGTTGCAGAACGCCTTCGCCCAACAGTCGGCTGATCGCAGCGCGCATAGGAGTGCGCGAGACTTCAAAGCGCTCGGCGAGCTTGCGTTCTTCAATCAGATCGCCCGGTTCCAGGTGCCGACTGGCAATCAGATCGAACAAGGCCTGATAGGTTTGCCGGGTCACGCTCTCGGCCGGGCGGCGGCTGGTGCCGCTGGGGCGCCGACTGCTGCCTTCTTCGGTAACTGAAGCGTCAAGATCGTTCATGGTGCTTCCTGCTTATGCATACGGTTTGCGATCACTGCTCGTCGATGTGAGGTCAATGCAATATATTGCCGAGAAACAGCCGCGCCCGCTCGGTTTGCGGTGCGCTGAAGAATTGCTCCGGCGCACTTTGCTCGACGATTTCCCCGGCGTCCATGAATACCACGCGGTCGGCCACGGTGCGCGCAAAGCCCATCTCATGGGTGACGCAGACCATGGTCATGCCTTCCTTGGCGAGATCTACCATCACATCCAGCACTTCCTTGATCATTTCCGGATCGAGGGAGGAGGTCGGCTCATCGAACAGCATGACCCTGGGTTTCATGCACAACGCCCGGGCAATTGCCACCCGCTGCTGCTGGCCGCCGGAAAGCTGCGACGGGTAATGGTCGGCACGGTGAGCGATATGTACGCGCTCCAGATAATGCCGGGCGCGTTCTTCGGCTTCGGCCTTGGGCAGTTTACGAATCTGCACCGGGGCAATCATCAGGTTTTGCAATACCGTCAGGTGTGGGAACAGGTTGAACTGCTGGAACACCATGCCGACTTCCTGACGCACCTGATGCACATTTTTGGTCTTGGCATTCAGGTCGTGACCATCGACCACGATGCGGCCTTTCTGGTGTTCTTCCAGTTGGTTGATGCAGCGAATCATGGTCGATTTGCCAGAGCCGGACGGGCCACACACCACGATGCGCTCCCCGGGATTGACATGAAAATCGATGTTCCTGAGTACCTGGAATTCGCCGTACCACTTGTTCACGCCGATCATCTGAATCATGGGTTCCGGGCTGGTCATTGCTGTGTTCGTTGCGGTGTTCATTGAAGGTAATCCTCTGCGATCAGCCAGCCATCCAGCCGCCATCGACCAATAGGTTCTCGCCGGTGATAAACGTTGCTTCGTCACTGGCCAGGAAAAGCGCGGCATTGGCTACGTCGTCAGGGCGACCCAGACGTGGCAGGGCGGTGCGCGATTGTGAGTACGCGAGCATTTCCGGGGCGATGGCCCGGCCGGTCTTGCCGGTGAGGATTTTCCCCGGTGCCACGCCGTTGCAAATAATGCCTTGAGCGGCGTAATCCACGGCGATCTGCCGGGTGATATAGACCACCCCGGCCTTGGAGGTCCCATAGGCGACATCCTGTGGGCAGGCCACCATGCCGTGTTGCGAAGAAATATTGACAATACGACCGCGCACACCATCGAGCTCGGGCTGTTTGAGCATCGCCTCGACTACTTTGCGTGACATCAGGAACACGCCGGTGAGGTTGACGCCGATGACCCGGTTCCATTCCTCCAGGCTGGTTTCGGTCAAAGGTTTGCCAACGCTGACGGCGGCGTCATTGACCAGCACGTCGATTTTGCCGTCCCGCTCAATCAGTGCATCGACAGCGCGCTGGACATCGGCCTCTGATGAAACGTCCATGTCGACGTGATCGGCGACGCAACCTTGCTCGCGCAACAGGTCGATGGTCGGGGTTCCGCCTTCGCGCACTGTGGTGCTGAGGTCAGCCAGTAAAAGGCGAGCGCCTTCGGCGGCAAACCGTATTGCGATGGCGCGGCCGATGCCGGACGAGGCACCGGTGATGAGGATCGATTTATCAGTAAGACGGCCCATGCCGGAATTCTCCAGTTAGCTGGCAGCGATCTGTGATCGCCAGTGCAGGTAGTCGGTTGCGGCCTCGGCCAGGGAATGGGCGGGAGACCAGTCGGTGTCCTGGCGCAGACGCTCGGTGGATAACGCTGGACGGGTGCCGGGCAGTCCATACCGGACGGTGGCGTCTTCCGGGCGCTGCGCGAGGCGCGCGGACCAGGTCGGCCAGCGTTCGCTCAGGTGCCCGCACCATTGCGGCAGGTCGGTCTGAACCTCGCCGCCGACGTTGTAGAGCCTGTGCTTGAGGGTTGTGCTGGTCAGCAGCCTTGCCAGAGCGTCAGCTGCGTCACGGGAATAGATCCAGTCGGCCAGCAGACTGTGCGGCAGGCAGGCTTCCTGATGATTCAGAGCTGCTTCAAGGGTCTGGGTGTGGGGGCTCAACATGTCACGAACCCCGGTTGCGTATTCCCAAGGGCCAAACACCGGGCCCAGCCGCGCGATGCAAAGATCCAGGCCATGCAGCTCGGCCATGCGCAGTGAAATGTGTTCAGAAGCCAGTTTGCTGATGCCATAAAGGCCGGTGGGCTGCGGCCAGGCCTGATCCTCGCGGTATGTAGGCCCGGGTGGCGACGCAAAGCCGTAAACCGCTACCGAACTCACCAACAGCATCCGGCGTACTGACGGTTGCTCTGTACAGGCCAGGACCAGCGCGACGGTGCCATTGATATTGACGTCCAGCACGGTGCTGGCATCGCGGGTCTCGCGTTGCAGGTCCGGGGTGATCGCGGCGGCGTGAACCACCTGATCAACCGAATGCTGCGCCATGACGCTTTTTAACAAGGCCACATCGCGAATATCGCCCGTGACCTGTTCCACGACCCCTTTGGGCAAGGCGTCCAGCAATGCCGACGGCGCTGGCTGGCGATCGAAGAGCACCACGGGTTGTCCGTTGCGCAACAGTTGTTCGGCCAGTGCCAGCCCGATGAAACCACTGCCGCCAGTGATGAGAGTCGCCATGACTGCTCCTGAAAGTTGGGAAGGACGAACGTACTTAGCGAGTGACCAGCATCCGGCGTTCCAGGCGGGCGACCCAGCGGGCGAACGGCCAGAGCAGCACAAAGAAGATCAGCGCTGCGGCCATCAAGGGCGTGGGGTTGTAAGTCTGTTCCTGAGCCACTCGCGCCGAGCGCAGTAGCTCGGGCAGCGCCACCATCGCGGCGATGGAGGTGGTTTTCACCAGTTCCAGAGAGTTGCCCGCCAGAGGCGCGAACACATTACGGATCGCTTGGGGCAAAACGATCATCACCGCCAGCCGGAGTGGGCGAAAACCCAAGGCCCGAGCGGCTTCGTACTGACCCTGGGGGATCGATTTGACCCCGGTGCGAAAGATTTCGCCAAAGTAGCCGGAGTGGTTGAGCACCATGGCCAGCACCGCGGCGTTGAACCCACTGATCTGCCAGCCCACGGAAGGCAGACCGAAGTAAATCAGCACCAGTAGCACCACCACTGGAAACGAGCGACAAATGTCGATATAGACCAGCACTGCTCCGCGCAGGGCCCGAATATCGAAGCTGTAGAGAATGGCCAGCAGCAGACCGGCGAGAAGCGCCAGGGGCAGGGTGACGATGCTCAACAGAAAGGTCAGTTTCAGCCCCTGAAGCAGCAGCGGATAGATCATCAGCAGCGAATCGAGGTTGGCGAAGTTTTCGAGAAACATATCCATGGCGATATCAGCGACCTTTGTGGCTGGAGTGTTCGAGCCAGCGGCTCAGGATCACCAGCGGGATGAACAACAGCAGATAGAACCCGGCCGCCAGGGTCAGCGGTGACGGGTTGGCCACGATGGACATGTAACTCTGGGCCTGACCCAGGGTTTCCGGCAGCGACACGGCCGTGCCCAGCGCGGTGCCCTTGCTGATGGAAATCGCCCGGTTGGTCAACAATGGCACGGCCATGCGGATCGCCTGTGGCAACACGATCATGAACAGCGTGCGTAACCGGCCGAAACCCAACGCCTTTGCAGCGTCGGTCTGGCCTTTGGGTAACGCTTGCATGCAAGAGACAAAGATCTCGCAGGCAAACGCCGACAGCACAGCGCCCAGCGCCAGCACGGTTGTCACCAGTGGCGACAGCGTCACGCCCATGTAAGGCATGCCGAAGTACAGGAAGATGATGATCACCAACTGCGGCAAGGTGCGGAACACATCGACGTAGAAGGTGATCAGCCCGTTGACCCCACGCAGTTGCAGCGAGCGCAGAATCGCCAGGGCCAGGCCGCAGGTCAGTCCGAAGACAATCACCAGCAACGACACCAGCACAGTCAGTCCGAACCCCGGCAGCATGGCGGGCAGGGCGCCCACCATCACTGGCAGATTGAAGAAGTTTTCGATCAGCGCTTCCATTCAAACTTCGCCTTTAGCCTGCTTCAGTTGCATACCGGTGCCGGGGACGTCGCGACGTAGCCTTTGAAGCCCGGAGCGCCGTAGCCTGGATAGACCGTGGTCACCGCCGAGCCGTCTTCAGGTTTCGCGCCGTACCATTTCTCGTGCAGGCGGGCCATGGTGCCGTCCATTTTCATGCACTTGATAACGTCGTCGACCTTGTTGCGGTACTCCTCGTTGTCGAGGCGGAAGGCGTAGCCGAAGTTGCGCGGCGAACTGAGGTCCTTGAAGGCCACCTTGATCGCTTTGTTCTTGCTGGCGGCATAGACAGTGGTTGGTACTTCGTTGATGGCCGTGAACGCGCGGTTGGTCATCAACGCCTGAACGGTATCGGGGAAGGTGTCGTAGCGCTGCACGTTGAATCCATACTTCTCGGCGTTCGCAGTGGCCCATGTGTCGGACATGGTGCCGCGATTGACCGCCACATCCTTGCCCTTGAGGTCATCGAAGCCTTTCATGTCGTTGGCCGCTTTAACCATGAAGCCGTTGCCGGTGGACATGATCGGTTGCGAGAACAACATCCGCTCCGAGCGCTCGGCGGTGATGGTGGTCGGGTTGACGGTGAACTCGATGCGCTTGGAGAACAGTCCGGCGAACAGCCCCGAGAAGTTGATATCCACGATCTCGACACCCGGACGCTTCAGACGCTTGGAGATCTCGCTTACCAGGTCGACGCCGAAACCTTCCGGGCCGCTGGTGCCGCGCATGATCCACGGGGCCACGCCAAAGTCGCTGCCTACGATCAGGGGTTTGTCCTGTGGGTGTTCAGATTCCTCTGCATGCAATCCGGCGGATGCCAGCATCAGGCTGGAAGTGCAGATCAACAGCGCCTTGCGAAATATTCGATTCATGGCCACGGGGTCGTCCTGTCTTTGAAGGTAAGAGCTTTAAAGGTGAATGGGTAAGGTCAGGCGCCGTGTTCGGCGTACCAGTGTCGGGCGAGGTCGAGCCTGCGGCAGACCCAGACCCGATCGTGCTGTTGCACATAGTCGAGGAAGCGCGCCAGTCCGGCGGCGCGACCCGGGTGGCCGACCACTCGCGTATGCAAGCCCACCGACATCATCTTCGGCGCGGTCAGGCCTTCGGCGTAGAGCATGTCGAAGCTGTCGCGCAGGTATTCAAAAAACTGCTGCCCGGTGCTCATGCCGCCGCGAATGAACTTGGCGTCGTTGTTTGCCAGGCTATAAGGCAGGATCAGGTGGTTTTTTGAGTCAGCACGGTGCCAGTAGGGCAGTTCGTCGTTATAGGCGTCGCTGTCATACAGAAAGCCGCCTTCTTCCATCAGCAGGCGTCGGGTATTGAGCCCGGCGCCATAACGGCAATACCAGCCATAAGGACGCTCGCCGGTGGTTTCAGTGATGCTTTGCACTGTGCGCCGGATGCGTTCGCGCTCTTCGGCTTCGCTCAGCAGTTGATGGCGTTCCCACTTCCAGCCATGGGCGCAGACGTCGTAGTTGAGATCGCGGATGGTTTGAGCCACGTCGGGGTTGCGCTCCAGCGCCAGTGCACAGCCATAAACCGTGGCGGGCATGCCGCGTTCCGAGAGCAGGCGGGCCAGACGCCAGAAACCCACCCGGCTGCCGTATTCGAACATTGACTCGGCGGCCAGATCACGCCCCTCGAACGAACCGGCTCCACCTTCAGTCAGGCCCGATTCGGTAAACCCGTCACCGTCATCGATGGAGGGCTCCGAACCTTCCTCGTAATTGATCACGAAGTTCAGCGCAATCCGCGCTCTGCCTGGCCAGTTCGGATGCGGCGGGTTAGCGCCATAGCCGATGAAGTCACGGGTGTGCTGTGTCATCAGTTTCAAGCCTCCAGCAGTTCGATGGGCGTTTGCAGCGGAGTAAAGACGTCGTCGTTCTGTTCCCCGGTGAAGGCCATGGACACCACGAACTGGGCACGTGCCTCAAGCACTGAAAGACCGTGGTGCCAGACGTTGCGCTTATAGGTCACGCCCTGATCTCCGCTGGCGCGGAACGCCTGCAAGGTGTGCAGGTCGGGCAGGCCACTGTCATCGGTGTGGCAAACCACAACCAGATAAGGACAGGCGTTGAGGGGAATAAATGTCTGAGCCGAGAAAGGATGGCGCTCCAGTGCCTTCAGTGTCAGCGGCAAGGTCACCGCCTGTTGCACGGTGGCGATCCACAGTTGTGGCTTGCGGGCATGGTCGGTGCGTTCAACGGCGCCAGTGACATGCTGACGACGCGGTCCATCACCCAGTTGGAGGACATTTCCAAAGGGTGCGAATGCTTCTGCGGTGAGCGGCTTTAATACCACCTGCGTCGGGCAGGCTGACGGAGAACTCATGAGCTGGAAGGCCTTGATCAACGAGAGTTTATCTCTGGATACAGGTGGTATCCCACTTGTATCTCGATAAAGCAGATTTGATGCCAAGGTCTATAAAGTTATTATAAGTGACTGATTTATATGAGTTTTATTATATTTTTGGGAAGGTGGGAGTGGAATTTTCCAGGGGGATGTGCACCAGCAAATGCAGGCAGTGCGCTGCTTTGAGTCATGGGCCATGCTGCTGGAGCAACCACGGACCTGTAGGAGCGCACGAGCACATAAGTCACTGAAATATCGGGATCTCGTAATTGGATGGACTCGCCCAAGCCGAGGCGTCAGTAGCGCCACGGTGGCATTCTTAAGAAGCCAACGACAG
>NZ_JAWHNU010000066.1:0-355 GCF_032582135.1 Pseudomonas syringae group sp. J309-1
GTCAAGATTAAATTCCAGAACCCCTGATCGCTTACGCGTTCAGGGGTTTTGTTTGTGCGCGAAGAAAAAGGATTAGCCGTAGGAGCGCGCTTGCCCGCGATGGACAACCACGCGCTCTATCTGGCACACCGCCTCGCAGCCTTCTGCAGCGCCTACAGGTTCACCGCGATCGGTAGGACCGAATTCATTCGGGAAGGCTATATGTCAGGCGATACAAATTCTGCGGGTGTACCGCCCCTCGCGAACAAGTTCGCTCCTATCGTCCAGCGTCCATGCGCGAACCTCGGTAGGACCGAATTCATTCGGGAAGGCTATATGTCAGGCGTTACATAAGCTGCGGATGTACCGCCCCTTC
>NZ_JAWHNU010000066.1:455-31585 GCF_032582135.1 Pseudomonas syringae group sp. J309-1
GCGAACAAGTTCGCTCCTACCGTCCATGCGCGAACCTCGGTAGGACCGAATTCATTCGGGAAGGCTATATGTCAGGCAATACAAAAGCTGCGGATGTACCGCCCCCTCGCGAACAAGTTCGCTCCTACCGTCCATGCGCGAACCTCGGTAGGACCGAATTCATTCGGGAAGGCTATATGTCAGGCGATACATAAGCCGCGGATGTACCGCCCCCTCGCGAACAAGTTCGCTCCTACCGTCCATGCGCCAAGCTCGGTAGGACCGAATTCATTCGGGAAAGCTGTGTGTCAGGCGATACAAAACCTGCGGATGTACCGCCCCCTCGCGAACAAGTTCGCTCCTACCGTCCATGCGCCAATCTCGGTAGGACCGAATTCATTCGGGAAAGCTATATGTCAGGCGATACAAAACCTGCGGATGTACCGCCCCTTCGCGAACAAGTTCGCTCCTACCAGTGCAATTGCCCATTGATATCGTGCACGCCTGCAACATCATTCCCTCCTGCCACAAAAAAGCCCCCCTTGCGAACAAGGAGGGCTTTCTCAGTACCAGCGATTACTCGCCGCGGTAGATACAACCACTGGTGCACGTTTCGTGAATACGTATAGCAGACAGCTCCGGCAACAGCGGCTTGAGCTCAGCAAAGATCCATTTGGCGAGGTTCTCGCTGGTTGGGTTTTCAAGCCCGGGTATGTCATTCAAATAGTGGTGGTCGAGGCGTTCATAAAGCGGCTTGAAGATCGCCTTGATTTCAGAGAAATCGCGGATCCAGCCGATGTGCGGATCGACTTCACCTTCCAGATGGATAGCGATGCGGAAGGAGTGCCCATGCAGCCGTCCGCATTTATGACCTTCGGGCACGTGAGGCAGGAAGTGGGCCGACTCGAACGTAAACTCTTTAAAAATTTCCAAAATGTTCAACTCTAAAAATGGCGATCGTCGCAGCGACGCATGCAGGCCAAGAGTTTATCAGCATTGGTTTGGGCTTTGCGCTAAAACGCGGTAGTTCATCCGCACTGATGGCACCTAGCCAGATAGATTCAGGTTGAATTAAGTTGGGACGTTTATTCTAAATGCATAGGAATAAACATTCTCGATGGAGCCTGATAGTGAAAACCCTGACTGCGCTTTTGGCTTCTGCCCTTCTGGTATTTACCAGCGGTGCAGTCAGCGCTCGCGACATTTCCCCTGACGAAGCTGCTACATTGCGCGCCGCTGGCAGCATTAAAAGCGCGGAGCAGCTTAACGCAGTAGCGTTGGCCAGGCACCCTGGCGCGACCATCAATGACACCGAGCTTGATGAAAAATACGGCAAGCATGTTTATGAGGTTGAGCTTACCGACCCTCGAGGTATCCACTGGGACGTAGATATCGATGCCGCGACCGGGAAGGTGCTCAAAAATCATCAGGACCGATAATGAAGTTACCTAAGCGTCGTGGCACTCTTGTTTGCCTTGTGCTGGTCTGCATCTCTGTGCAAGCGAGGGACCTGGATCAGGATGAAGCGCTGAGCTTGCGTCAGAAGGGCACTATTCTTCCGCTTGAACAGTTGATGGATTTGGCCATGGCCCGTCATCCGGGCGCCAAGTTATTAGAGGCGGAACTTGAAGAGAAGCATGGCGTGTACGTTTATGAGTTTGAGATTCTGACCTCGGAAGGGGTCGTCCGCGAGCTGAAATATGACGCTCGGGACAGTCGACTATTGAAGGATGAGGAAGACTGATGCGCCTGTTACTGGTAGAAGACCATGTCCCGCTGGCTGATGAGTTGCTTGCCGGTCTGGGCAGGCAGGGCTATGCCGTTGACTGGCTTGCGGACGGGCGTGATGCGGTTCACCAAGGCGTAACCGAGCCTTATGATTTGATTATTCTCGACCTTGGCTTGCCAGGGCTTCCTGGTCTGGAAGTACTCGAACAATGGCGTACCGCAGGGCTGGCAACGCCGGTTCTGGTACTTACGGCGCGAGGCTCCTGGTCTGAACGTATAGAAGGGCTGAAGGCCGGTGCTGACGATTACCTGACCAAGCCTTTTCATCCCGAAGAGCTGCAGCTGCGTATTCAGGCGTTGTTGCGCCGCTCCAAAGGACTGGCCAATCAGCCTCGTCTTGAATCCGCTGGTTTGCATCTGGACGAAGGGCGTCAATGCGTTAATCAAGGCGGAGTAGACATTCAGCTGACCTCCGCTGAATTCAGATTGCTGCGTTACTTCATGCTGCACCCCGAGCAGATCCTTTCAAAAAGCCATTTGGCTGAGCACCTTTATGACGGTGAAAACGAGCGTGATTCCAACGTCATTGAAGTGCATGTGAATCACCTCAGACGCAAGCTGGGTAAAGCCGTGGTCGAAACCCGGCGCGGTCAGGGCTATCGTTTTGGCGGGGAGCCTGCTGCTTGAAGTCTATTCAACGTCGCTTGAGCATCGGGCTCATCAGCGTGATGGTTCTAGTGTGCGTTGTGTTGGCTCAAACCAGCTTGTGGCTGTTTGAGTTAGGTTTGCAGCGTTATCTGGAAGCCGGATTGCGCAACGAAAGCGAAAGCCTGCTGGTTGCCTTGGTGCGCGGCCAGAATGGCGTGCAACTGGATGAGCATCGATTGTCGCCTGCCTATCAGCGGCCTTATTCCGGGCACTATTTTCGAATTGATTTTCCGGAGGGCCACTGGCGCTCCAGATCGTTATGGGATCTGGAAATTCCCGATCCAGGTTCGAGTGGGTTACATGCGAGCTACGAGTTAGGTCAGACAGGCCAGTCCTTGCTACTGCACAAGGCCGATTACCGGAAATTCGGTCAGGACCTGTCAATTACCGTTGCCCAGGACTACACACCGGTCAGGGCGAGCTTTCTTCGGGTACAACAAATTGGCCTCGGGCTGGGACTTGCCGCTCTCCTGCTGATTCTGGCTCTGCAGCGGGTGACGGTGCGTCGTGCCTTGCGTCCACTTGATAGGGCCCGTGAACAGCTTGTTCAGCTCCAGCAAGGCAAGCGTTCCCAACTGGATGAAGAGGTACCCGTAGAACTCGAACCTCTTGTGTCGCAAATCAACCATTTGCTGGAGCATACCGAAGACAGCCTGAGACGCTCGCGCAACGCGCTCGGCAATCTGGGGCATGCGTTGAAAACACCACTGGCAGTCCTGTTCAGCGCCATTGCCAGCCCCCAATTTGATGCCCATCCCGCCCTGCGTAATATTCTGCGTGAGCAACTGGAACAGATTCAGCAACGCCTTGCGCGTGAGCTCAATCGTGCGCGGCTATCCGGCGATGCGTTGCCCGGTGCGCATTTTGATTGTGATGCCGAATTGAGCGGACTGTTCGCCACCTTGCGCATGATCCATGGCGAGCACTTAAACCTTGAGATGCACGTCAAGCCAGGTCTGTCTCTACCTTGGGACCGTGAGGATATTCTGGAACTGCTGGGCAACTTGCTGGATAACGCCTGCAAATGGGCGGACAGCGAAGTATTGCTGACGATTAGTAGGGAGGAAGCGAGCTTCAGTATTGTGATCGAAGACGACGGTCCCGGTATCCCTGAAGCCATGCGCGAGGAAGTCTTCAGCCGTGGTGCGCGTCTGGATGAGCAAATCACCGGTCATGGACTGGGCCTCGGTATCGTGCGCGATATCGTTCAGGTGTGGGGCGGCCATCTGCAACTTGAAGCCAGCCACTCAGGTGGGCTTCGAGTACGGATTGACCTGCCTGATCGTTCAGCGATCGATTGACTTGCTCAGTAAGCCATTAGGCACGTCATTAACCTGGCAACTACCGCTCAATATTCCGGCGTTCAATACGGACTTTACTTACGAGCACTTCAGAAGCCTCTCAACTTTTCAGCCAGATTGCCGATACAGGCCCAAGATCAAAATTTAAAAACAACAAATTGATGCTTGGGGTCCTATGCGCATTAGCCTGAAAGCCAAAGTACTTTCACTGGCGATTCTGCCAGTGCTGATATTCGCGTTGATCATCAGCGTGACAACGATTGTGATGCTCCGCGAGCAGGCAAAACAGGAGGTCAGCCAGACCCGCGAACGGCTGCTGAATGAAGCCAAGGCTACGCTGCAAAATTATGTCGCCATCGGTATGACAGCTATCAAACCGATCTACGACGCCGCGCCGGCTGGCGATGAGACCGCAAGGGCACAGGCTATAAAACTGCTTTCCGGCATTTCCTATGGCAAGGACGGCTACTTCTTCGGCTACGATTCGCAATCAATACGCTTGTTCAAGGCAAACAGTCCTGATGGCGTAGGGAAGAGCTTCAAAGAAGCACGCGACCCCAACGGCGTCTATGTCAACAATGAACTGGTGGCTGTAGCCAAAGCGGGTACGCACTATCTGCTGTACTCCTCACCGCTGCCTGGCAAAACCGAGTTGCTGCCCAAGCTGGGTTACACCGAATATTTGCCAAAATGGGACATGGCGATCGGCTCGTCTGTCAATCTTGATGGTATCGACGCTCAGGTTGCATTGGTCGAGCGGGACGTTGAAGCACGCCTGCAGGAAATGCTGCTGAGCATCGTCGGGGTTGCCTTACTTGTTCTTGTCATTATCAGCATTGTCGGTGTCGTGCTGGCAGGCACCCTGCTGCGCCCACTGCGCCTGATGAAAAACAACCTCGATGACATCGCCGCAGGCGAGGGGGACCTGACTCGCCGTCTGGCAGTTACCAGTCAGGATGAGTTGGGTGACCTGGCCAGTTCCTTTAACCGCTTTGTCGACAAAATCCATAGTCTTGTCAGTCAGATATCCGGCATGACCGGACAATTGACCGGTCTGGTAGGCGAAGTGTCGAGCCAGGCGCAGCGCTCAGAGCAAGCCATGGAACGCCAGCGCCAAGAGACTGATCAGGTTGCCACCGCAATCAACGAGATGTCCGCTGCGGCTCAGGAAGTGGCGAAGAGTGCCCAGGGTGCCTCGGTTGCTGCACAGAAGACCGACGAGGAGGGGCAGTCGGCCAAACGCGTCGTCGATGGCAGCATCAAATTGATTCACGCGCTGGTTGAAGATATTCGAAACAGTGGCTCGTCTCTGGATAGCCTCCAGAAAGATGTGTCTTCGATTGTGAGCGTACTCGGGGTGATTCGCTCTATCGCTGAGCAGACCAACCTGCTGGCCCTCAACGCCGCTATCGAAGCAGCGCGTGCGGGGGAGGCGGGTCGCGGTTTCGCGGTGGTCGCCGATGAGGTGCGTGCGCTGGCCAGTCGTACCCAGCAGAGCACTCAGGAAATCCAGGGCATGATCGATCGCTTGCAGAAAGGCACGCAGACGGCTGTTGACGCCATGCGTCGCTCCAGCGAAGCCGGTGATGGTACCTCCGTGCAGGCCAATCAGGCGGGGTCTTCGCTGGATGCCATTGGCGAGCTGATCACTACCATCAACACCATGAACGCGCAAATCGCCAGCGCCGCTGAAGAGCAAACGGCAGTTGCCGAGGAAATCAACCGCAGCGTGCATCAGATTGCTTCTGCCGTTGACACCGTGGCAGACGAAACCCGGCAAAGCGCGCAGACCTCCCGCAGCCTGAATGACCTTGGTCAGCGCCTTGGTGCATTGGTTGGGCAGTTCCGCGTTTAACCCGCGTGAGAAGTGCGCTACTAATGGTTGACCTGCAGGAGCGCCCTCCTCGTCCGCCGCGCCGCACTGTCGCGTAATAAACATGGATCCTGTAGGAGTGAGCTTGCTCGCGATAGCGGTCGATCTGTTAAGAGGATAGCGTCTGACCTGACGCTATCGCGAGCAAGCTCACTCCTACAGAATAAGCATTTAAACTCAGATAGTTATTTCGTGTTTGATGAGCGCTACCGAAGGCTGCGAGGCATTCATCCTGGCACACCGCTATCGTAGCCTTCGGCAGCTCCTACAGATCAAATGTCTGCCGTCAGACAGAGCGGTGTAATGACACTGTGCGATCTCCTGCAAACCCTGCGGCCAGAAGCATTCTCTGCTGTAATACCCTTTCCAGAGCCTTCATCTGCCCGACCGCAGAATGATCGCACTCGTCCGTCGATTGGCTGACTAAGGATCAGGTCAAGCGAGTTGCTTGCCTACTGACATGGAAAGGACATGAACGAAACCACGCTGCAATACAAAACCCTGATCATGCTGTTGGTGCTGGTGACCATCGCGTTCATATGGATTCTGTTGCCGTTCTACGGCGCGGTTTTCTGGGCGGTGATCCTCGGCATCATCTTTGCCCCGGTCCAGCGTCGCTTGCTGCTGCGCTTTGGCTGGACACGTAATCTGACGTCGCTCTGTACCCTGGTAATCTGTCTGGTCATCGCGATTTTGCCGGTTATCGTCATCAGTGCCTTGCTGGTTCAGGAAGGTGCCACGCTCTACAAGAACGTCGAAAGCGGGCAGCTCGACATCGCCAGCTATCTCGCCGAGTTCAAAGGCTTGTTGCCGCATTACGTTCAGGGCTGGCTGGATCGACTCGGCATGGGCGATCTCGATGGTCTGCGCGACAAGATCGCCAAAGGCGCGATGCAGGGCAGTCAGTACCTGGCAACGCAGGCATTCAGCTTTGGTCAGGGCACCTTCGACTTCGTCGTGGGCTTTTTCATCATGTTGTACCTGCTGTTTTTCTTCCTGCGCGACGGCCAGGAACTGGTGCGCAAGATGCGTATCGCAGTGCCTCTGGCTGAACCCCAGAAACGTCGCCTGCAACTGAAGTTCACTCGCGTCGTACGCGCCACGGTCAAGGGCAACATTGTGGTCGCGATTACCCAGGGTGCACTCGGAGGCTTTATCTTCTGGTGTCTCGACATTCCCAGCGCTCTGCTCTGGGCGGTCATCATGGCGTTTCTGTCGCTGCTGCCAGCCGTGGGCGCAGGGATCGTCTGGGCGCCAGTGGCAGTTTATTTCCTGTTAAGCGGCATGATCTGGCAGGGCGTAGTACTCGCGCTGTTCGGCGTGTTCGTGATTGGACTGGTCGACAACGTGCTGCGACCTATTCTGGTTGGCAAAGATACCAAGATGCCCGATTACCTGATTCTGATCTCTACCCTGGGCGGGATGTCTGTGTTCGGTCTTAACGGTTTCGTGATCGGCCCGATGGTCGCAGCGTTGTTCATGTCCACCTGGGGCTTGTTCGTCAGCGCCAAGAAGACGGTACGTTTGCCTGGGTAAACTTCCAGGCGAAAAAAAACCTGCTCAATCGAGCAGGTTTTTTTATGCGTCCCTTCATGCCTGATGCTTGAGAGATCAGCCCATCAGACCCGCTTGCTTGACCAGTTCCAGCAGCGGCTGCGGATAGACACCCAGTACGAAGGTCAGAATGGCAATTGCCAGCAGCATCACGCCGCCGGTACGTTGCGCCCAGTTGAAGGCCGCATCGTGGCGTGGCAGCTTGGAGTCCACCAGATACAGCGTGACCATCACGCGCAGGTAGTAGAAGACGCCGATAGCGCTACCGATGATCAGCGCACCGAGCAACCACCACAGCTTCGACTCAACGCCGGTTGCGATGATGTAGAACTTGCCGATGAAGCCAGCCGTCAGCGGGATGCCCGCCAGGGACAGCATCATCAGGGTCATTACCGCTGTCAGGTATGGACGACGCCAGAACAGACCGCGGTATTCGAACATCGCATCGGTATCACGTCCGCTGTACGGCGACGACATCATGGTGATCACACCGAAGCTGCCCAGGCTGGTCAGTACATAAGTGACCAGATACACGCCGATGGCCTCAACCGCCATGCCTTTGCTCGCCACCAGGGCAATCATCAGATAGCCGAAGTGGGCGATGGACGAGTAACCCAGCAGACGCTTCAAGTTGTTCTGCATCAGTGCCAGCAGGTTGCCGACGATGATCGACGCCACGGCGATGACCGCCAGTACGTCATGCAGTACACCGCTGTTGGCCGCGGGGGAGATCTGGAACAGACGCACCAGCACTGCGAAAACTGCAACCTTGCTGGCAGTGGCCAGGAAAGCCGCTACCGGGGCAGGGGCGCCCTCGTAGACGTCCGGGGTCCACAGGTGGAAAGGCACCAGCGACAGCTTGAATGCCAGACCTACCAGCATCATGCCCAGACCCAGGCTGGCGATCGGGCTTGGCAGACCGCTTGCAGCCAGCGCCTTACCAATGCCTTCAAAGCCCAGCGTGCCAGCTTCGGCATACAGCAGCGCCATGCCGAACAGCAGGAACGCCGAACCGGCTGCCGAGAGCACCATGTATTTGATACCGGCTTCCAGCGAGCGCTTGTTGAAGAATGCGTAAGCGACCAGACCGTAGACCGGCACCGACAACAGCTCCAGACCGATAAACAGGCCTGCCAGGTGTTGCGCGCTGACCAGTACCAGACCGCCAGCAGCGGCGAGCAGGATCAGCAGGTAAAGCTCTTCACGATTGCCAGGGTAGCCAGCTTTGCCATCGCCGAGATAGGCGTGAGCCATGGTCACGCACGCCAGAGTCGAGGCCAGGATCAGCGCCATGTACAAGCAGGCGAAGCTGTCGATCTGCAGCAGGGGCGTCACTACCAGCGGAGCGACTTTCAATGCCGGGTAGATCGAGAGCAGGGCAAGGTTAAGCCCCCCCACGCTGAGCAGGAAGGTTTGCGAGTGATTGCGGCGCCATGCGATCGCCAGCATCACCACAACAATGGTAAGGCTGGTAATCAGCAGTGGGGCAAGCGCAATAAAATGTTGAGTCGTCAGGTCCATAGCGCTCTTACCGGGCCGAAGCGAGTTGAGTGAAGGCAGTGCCGAGCCATTGCTGCACGCCGTGCATGGTCGCTGCCGACGTATCGAGGAATGGCTGCGGGTAAACCCCGACCAGTACCAGCAATACGGCCAGACCGAGCACCATGATCATTTCCCGTCCGTCCATGCCTTTGAGAGGCTCGTCGGATTTCGCCGGGCCGAAGTAGGCGCGGTGGATCATGATCAGCGAGTAGACAGAGCCAAACACCAGACCGGACGTGGCAATTGCGGTGATCCATGGCGCACTGACAAAGCTGCCCAGCAGGATCAGGAACTCACCCACAAAGTTACCGGTACCCGGCAGACCCAGAGAGGCCGCCGCGAAGAACAGGCTGATCGCTGGCAGGTAGGCGATGCGCGACCACAAACCACCCATTTCACGCATGTCACGCGTATGCAGACGTTCGTACAACTGACCGCTGAGGATAAACAGTGCGGCAGCCGACAGACCGTGAGCAAGCATCTGAATCACAACGCCTTGCAGCGCTTGCTGGCTGCCGGAATAGATCCCGATCAACACGAAGCCCATGTGCGAGACGCTGGAAAACGCGATCAGGCGCTTGATGTCGGTCTGTGCGAATGCCAGGAAAGCGCCGTAGAAAATGCCGATCAGGCCCAGAATCATGGCGATAGGCGCGAACTCGGCAGACGCGTTCGGGAACAACGGCAGTGCAAATCGCAGCAGACCATACGCAGCGGTTTTCAACAGGATACCGGCCAGATCGACCGAGCCCGCTGTAGGCGCCTGGGCGTGAGCATCCGGCAGCCAGGAGTGGAAGGGCACCACTGGCAGCTTAACTGCGAAGGCAATGAAGAAACCCAGCATCAGGATGTATTCGGTGCCCGGTGCCAGTTGGGTCTTCAGCAGTGTGGCGTAATCGAACGTGATCACTCCGGTCTGATTGAAGTTGACCAGGACCAGACCGAGGATCGCCACCAACATGATCAGGCCGCTGGCCTGAGTGAAGATGAAGAACTTGGTCGCGGCGTAGATTCGTGTCTTCTTGCCGTCCGCCGAGCTGTGACCCCAGAGCGCGATGAGGAAATACATCGGCACCAGCATCATTTCCCAGAAGAAGAAGAACATGAACAGGTCGATGGCCAGGAACACGCCAATCACGCCACCGAGGATCCACATCAGGTTGAGGTGGAAGAAACCAACGTTACGCTGGATCTCTTTCCACGAACACAACACCGATAGCACACCGAGCAGGCCGGTCAGCAGGATCATCAGCAACGAAAGACCATCAAGGGCCAGGTGGACGCTGATGCCGAAGCGAGCGATCCACAAGTGCTTGAATTCGATAGCCCAGGTTGGGTCGACGCCGGGCGCTGGTGCGTAACTGTAGTTGCCAGTACTCCACAACCAGAGGCCCAGGGCCAGTTCGAGGGACATGGTCAGCAGCGCGATCCAGCGCGGCATGGTGGCGCTGAAACGCTCACCTTGCCAGCACAGCAGGCCACCGATAAAGGGGATCAGGATTAGCCAAGGCAGAATCATGACGGGCTCAATTCCTTTCGCAAATTCGCAAGGTTCATGTCAGACCGCAACCACGACGACGGCGCCGAGTACCAGTACGGCACCTACAGCGATCGAAGCGGCATACCAGCGCAGTTGACCGGTTTCGGTACGGGTCATGCTGCCATGACCTGCCTTGACCAGACGTGGGATCAAACCAATGGTGTGGTCCAGTGGGTCGCTACGCAGCAACTGGCAGATAGCCAGATACGGCTTGACGAACAGCTTGTCGTACACCCAATCGAAGCCCCATGCCGCGAACCACCAAGCCGACAGGAAACGGCCCGGTGCGCTGTTGGCGATGGAAGTGACCAAGCGGCGCTTGCCCAGGAACAGCAAGGCTGCGAGCAGGATACCGGCCAGAGCGATAGCACCCGAGGCGATTTCCAGACTGTGCTTGGCATCGCCACCGGCATGGCCGACGCTTTGCGGCAGCACACCCGCCAACGGTGGGGTGATCAGCGCGCCGATGAAAGTCGACAGCACGATCAGCACACTCAATGGCAACCAGTGGGCAATACCGTGACCTGCGTGCGCTTCCGTTTTCGCTTCACCGTGGAAGGTGATGAAGATCAGGCGGAAGGTGTACAGGGAAGTCATGAATGCGCCGACCAGACCTGCGTACAGCAGACCGTTGTTGCCGCTGGCGAAAGCCTCCCAGAGAATTTCGTCCTTGGAGTAGAAACCCGCCGTCAACAATGGCAGGGCCGCAAGGGCCGAGCCGCCGACGATGAAGCTGGCGTAGGCCAGAGGCAGTTTCTTCCACAGGCCGCCCATCTTGAAGATGTTCTGCTCGTGGTGGCAGGCAACGATCACCGCACCGGAGGCGAGGAACAGCAGCGCCTTGAAGAAGGCGTGAGTCATCAGGTGGAAGATCGCGCCTTCCCAGGCACCGACGCCCAGTGCCAGGAACATGTAGCCGATCTGGCTCATGGTCGAGTAGGCGAGGATACGTTTGATGTCGGTCTGTACCAGTGCTGCGAAACCTGCCAAAACCAGTGTCACGCCGCCGACGATACCTACCAGATGCAGAATGTCCGGAGCCAGAGCAAACAGACCGTGAGTCCGGGCGATCAGGTAAACACCTGCGGTCACCATGGTTGCGGCGTGGATCAGTGCCGAAACCGGCGTCGGGCCAGCCATTGCGTCTGCCAGCCAGGTTTGCAGCGGCAGTTGCGCGGATTTACCGACAGCACCGCCGAGCAGCAGCAGAGTGGCCAGCACGATCCAGAAGTCGCCGACCTTGAAGTGCTCAGGCGCACGCACCAGCAACTCCTGGATATTCAGCGTACCCAGTTGTTGGAACAGGATGAACAGGCCGATGGCCATGAACACGTCGCCGATACGGGTCACGATGAAGGCTTTGAGTGCCGCGTTACCGTTGTTGCGGTTGCTGTAGTAGAAACCGATCAACAAGTAACTGCATAGACCTACACCTTCCCAACCGAAGTACAGGAACAACAGGTTATCGCCGAGCACCAGGAACAGCATGCTGGCGATAAACAGGTTGGTGTATGCGAAGAAACGCGAGTAACCGGCTTCGCCACGCATGTACCAGGAAGCGAACAGGTGGATCAGGAAGCCGACGCCAACCACGACACCCAGCATCGTCACGGACAGGCCGTCCAGATACAGCGCGAAGTTGGGTTCAAAACCGTCCACGGCCATCCAGCGCCACAACACCTGGGTGTAGTGACCGCCTTCAGGCGGCGCAACGTTGAACTGCCAGATAACCCACGCAGTAACGATGGCTGACAGGCCGATAGAGCCGACGCCGATCAATGCCGCGAGGTTTTCCGAGATACGTCCACGGGAGAACGACAGCAGCAGAAAACCGATCAGGGGAAATACGAAAGTCAGAAAGAGTAGGTTCATCCGCGCATCTCGCTGGCAGCGTCGATATCGAGAGTGTGGAAGCGGCGATACAGCTGCATCAGGATCGCCAGGCCAATACTGGCCTCGGCCGCCGCGAGGGTGATCACCAGGATGAACATGACCTGTCCATCCGGCTGAGCCCAGCGGCTACCGGCAACGACGAACGCCAGAGCCGATGCGTTCATCATGATCTCCAGGCTCATCAACACAAAAAGAATGTTACGGCGCACTATCAGACCGACCAGGCCGAGAACGAACAGGACCCCGGCAACCGCCAGACCGTGCTCCAGAGGGATAGCATTCATTGGCTTGGCTCCTTCGCTTCGTTGCGGCCCAAATGGAATGCCGTTACTGCAGCAGCCAGCAGAAGCATCGAGGCCAGTTCGACGACCAGCAGGTAGGGCCCGAACAGGCTGATGCCGACTGCCTTGGCGTCGACGGTGGTGTGACCGATAGCGGCGCCTGTCTGGTTGGCGAACAGCACGTACAGTAATTCAGCCAGCAGCAGCGCGCCCAGAATCACCGGGCCAACCCAGATACCGGGTGTGAGCCAGGTGCGTTCCTGCTGAACCGAGGCAGGGCCCAGGTTGAGCATCATCACCACGAAAACGAACAGGACCATGATCGCGCCCGCATAAGCGATGACTTCCAGAACCCCGGCGAACGGAGCGCCAAGGCTGAAAAAAGTCATCGCCACGGCGATCAGCGAAATGATCAGGTAGAGCAGGGCGTGCACCGGGTTCGTGTTGGTGATCACCCGCAGGGTGGACACTACAGCGATGCCGGATGCGAAATAGAAAGCGAATTCCATCTTTACTTCCTTAAGGCAGCAAGCTCTTGACGTTGATCGGTTCGGCTTCGTTCTGTGCAGAGCCCTTGGGCTTGCCAGCGACGGCCATACCGGCGACGCGATAGAAGTTGTAGTCAGGGTTCTTGCCGGGGCCGGAGATCAGCAGATCTTCTTTCTCGTAAACCAGATCCTGACGCTTGAACTCGGCCATTTCGAAATCCGGTGTCAGCTGGATCGCCGTGGTCGGGCAGGCTTCTTCGCACAGGCCGCAGAAAATGCAACGCGAGAAGTTGATGCGGAAGAACTCTGGGTACCAACGGCCGTCATCGGTTTCGGCTTTCTGCAGCGAGATGCAGCCAACCGGGCAGGCCACGGCGCACAGGTTGCAGGCTACGCAGCGTTCTTCACCATCAGGATCGCGGGTCAGTACGATACGACCGCGATAGCGCGGCGGCAGGTACACCGCTTCTTCCGGATATTGCAGGGTGTCGCGTTTGCGGAAGCCGTGACCGAATACCATCACCAGGCTTCGCAACTGGGTACCAGTACCCTTAACGATGTCGCCAATATATTTGAACATGGGTCAAATCCTCACTGAACCGAGCCGGCTGGTGTGTTCAACAGCACAACCGCAGCAGTCACCAGCAAATTGATCAGGGTCAGCGGCAGACAGAATTTCCAGCTGAAATCCATGACCTGGTCATAGCGTGGGCGCGGAATGGATGCACGCAGCAGGATGAACAGCATGATGAAGAACGCAGTTTTGATGGCGAACCAGAAGAACGACAGTGACGGCAGGATATCGAACGGACCGTGCCAGCCACCGAAGAACAGCGTTACCAGCAGCGCCGAGATCAGAATGATGCCGATGTATTCGCCAACGAAGAACATGCCCCACTTCATGCCTGCATATTCAATGTGGTAACCGTCAGCCAGTTCCTGTTCCGCTTCCGGCTGGTCGAACGGGTGACGGTGAGTCACGGCGACGCCAGCAATAAAGAAGGTACAGAAGCCAAAGAACTGCGGAATGATGAACCACAGGTTTTGCGCCTGATATTCAACGATGTCGCGCATGTTGAACGAGCCAACCTGCACCACGATGCCCATCAACGCCAGGCCCATGAACACTTCATAGGACACGGTTTGTGCCGAGGCACGCAGCGCGCCGAGCAGGGCGAACTTGTTGTTACTCGACCAACCGGCAAACAGAACGGCGTAAACCGACAGCCCGGCCATGGCGAAGAAGAACAGCAGACCGATATTCAGGTCCGCCACGCCCCAGCTTGGGGTGATCGGGATAATCGAGAACGCGATCAGCAAGGCGCTCATGGCAACTACCGGGGCCAGGGTGAAGATCACCTTGTCGGCAAACGGCGGGGTCCAGTCTTCCTTGAAGAACATTTTCAACATGTCGGCAGCAATCTGGAACATGCCGAACGGGCCGACGCGGTTCGGACCGTAACGGTCCTGCCACCAGCCCAGCAGACGACGTTCCACAAAGCTCAGCAGTGCGCCGCAGACCACAACGGCCAGCAGCACAACGATGGCCTTGACGACCGCAATGATCGCGTCGATCACATCAGGGGTGAACCAACTCATTGCGCTGCCTCCTGCAGACCGTCAACGGACTTGCCGAAAATCGCCGGCGGAATACCGGCCAGACCGGCAGGCAACGCCACGAGACCCGCGCCCAGCTCTTCGTTGATACGCAGCGGTAGACGCAGGGTCTGACCGGCGACATTCAACGACAGCAAAGCGCCTTCGTTGACGCCCAGGCGATCAGCTTCCGACTTGGCCAGAGCCACATAAGGAGCAGGAATGCGTTCTTGAACCGGAGCGGCTTTCGAAGAGTTCTCTTCGCTGCCGAACAGGTGATAGAACGGCACCACTTGCCAGGTCCCTTGAGCAGGGGAGAAGGCGCGAGGTGCGCTGGTGAACCAGCTCAGGTTATCGCCCTGGGTTTCGATCAGACGTGTGCCCGGATCACCGGCACGCAAGTGACCGCCGACTTCGTCCTGGAACTTGTTCCAGGCTTGTGGCGAGTTCCAGCCCGGTGACCAGGCAAATGGTACTTGCTGACGTGGCTCAACCGAACCCGAGTAACCTTCCATGGAGAAGGAGAACGCGGTGTCGTTGTCTTGCGAAGTACGCGGTTCGTGCACGCTGATGTTGGCGCGCATTGCGGTACGGCCGCTATAACGCAGCGGTTCGCGAGCCAGCTTCAAGCCTTTGATACGGAACGCAGCCGATGGCGCAGCGTTGACGATGGCAGCCAGTTGCGGATTACTTGCAGCGCAGGCAGCCGTCACGTGGTCCAGCAACGTCCAGTCCACCGGTTTGTTCAGCAGGGTGGCGCGCAGGGCGTGCAGCCAGCGCCAGCCTTCGTGAACCAGAATGCTGGCGTCCAGATAAGTCGGGTCGAACACCTGGAAGAAGCGCTGAGCACGGCCTTCCTGGCTGACCAGCGTACCGTCGCCCTCAGCAAAACTGGCAGCAGGCAGCACCAGATGAGCACGATCACCGGTCGGGGTTTTCTGATGATCAGCCACGATCACGACTTTCGCCGCGCTCAGGGCTGCATCGACCTTGGCAGCATCGGTGCGGGTGTACAGATCGTTTTCCAGCACGACGATAGCGTCGGCCTTGCCGTCGATTACTGCTTGCAGCGCGGCATCGACAGAGTCGCCACCCAGCAGTGCCAGGCCGAGGCTATTGGCCTCCGGCACGATCAGGCTGATGGAGCCTGCCTTGTCGCGCAGCTT
Organism: Pseudomonas syringae group sp. J309-1; assembly: GCF_032582135.1. NCBI lineage: Bacteria > Pseudomonadati > Pseudomonadota > Gammaproteobacteria > Pseudomonadales > Pseudomonadaceae > Pseudomonas > Pseudomonas syringae group sp. J309-1. The sequence goes on from NZ_JAWHNU010000066.1 coordinate 16,105, forward strand.
CAGCGCTTTGGCAATGTTGGCCGCGGCTTCGATCAGCGCTTTGGAGCCCAGAGAAGTACCGGCAATGATCAGCGGGCGCTTGGCGGCCAGCAGGGCGTCGGCGATACGTTGGGCCAGTTCAAGAGCTTCAGGCTCAAGGCCTTCAACGGCTGGCGCACTTGCATCCAGCGCGTGAGCGACGGCGAAACCGATACGCGCCAGATCGTCCGGTGCTGCGTGGACGCATTCTTCGGCAACATCATCCAGTTTGGTTTCGGCCAGGCTGGCGATGAACAGTGGGTTCAGCTCATGCTGACCGATGTTCTTCACTGCCGCGTCGAGCCATGGCTGGACTTTCATCGCCGCTGCCATCTCTTCGGCCTTGCCTTTTACCGCTTGGCGCAGGCCCAGAGCCAGACGTGCAGCTGTCTGGGTCAGGTCTTCACCGAGTACGAAAATAGCGTCGTGGTCTTCGATGTCACGCAGGGTCGGGATCGGCAGCGGGCTGTCTTTCAACACCTGAGCCACCAGACGGATACGCTCAAGCTCTGAGGCTTCGATACCTGAATAGAAGTGCTCGGCACCCACCAGTTCGCGCAGGGCGTAGTTGCTTTCCAGGCTGGCACGCGGCGAACCGATACCGACGATGTTGCGGCCGCGCAGTAGATCAGCAGCGTTATCCAGCGCCTGATCCAGGCTCAGTTTGCTGCCATCGGCTAGATGCGGCTGACGTGGACGGTCTTCGCGGTTGGTGTAGCCATAACCGAAACGGCCACGGTCGCAGAGGAAGTACTGGTTCACCGAACCGTTGTAACGGTTCTCGATACGACGGATTTCACCGTAACGCTCGCCCGGGCTGATGTTGCAACCGCTGGAGCAGCCATGGCAGATGCTTGGCGAGAACTGCATGTCCCACTTGCGGTTGTAACGCTCGGAGTGAGTCTTGTCGGTGAACACACCGGTCGGGCAGACCTCGGTGAGGTTGCCGGAGAACTCGCTTTCCAGAACGCCGTCTTCAACGCGACCGAAATACACGTTGTCGTGAGCGCCGAATACACCAAGGTCGGTGCCGCCTGCGTAATCTTTATAGAAACGCACGCAACGGTAGCAGGCGATGCAGCGGTTCATCTCGTGAGCGATGAACGGGCCGAGTTCCTGGTTCTGGTGGGTGCGTTTAGTGAAGCGATAACGGCGCTCGTTGTGGCCAGTCATCACGGTCATGTCTTGCAGGTGGCAGTGACCGCCTTCCTCACAGACCGGGCAGTCGTGGGGGTGGTTGGTCATCAGCCATTCGACGACACTGGCCCGGAAGGCCTTGGATTCGTCATCTTCGATGGAAATCCAGGTGTTATCGGTGGCTGGAGTCATGCAGGACATGACGATACGACCACGGGTGTCGTTTTCGTCTGTGTACTGCTTGACCGCACATTGGCGACAGGCGCCAACGCTGCCAAGGGCGGGATGCCAGCAGAAATACGGGATGTCGAGGCCTAGCGACAGACATGCCTGTAACAGGTTGTCTGCCCCATCGACTTCGAGCGCTTTGCCGTCTACGTGGATAGTGGCCATGGTTCAAAGGTCTTCGTTGGCCCGGTGTCAGCGGGCGTGGCTAATGGAATCTTGTTATTCGCACGACTCTAAACAGCCTTCACGGCGTCATCGTGCGATGAACCGGGGGATGTCCCCCGGCCTTGCAAACGGTTACGCGCCGACGATGATCGGTCTTGCCAGAGGGGGAACGGCTGCGCTGGTGGGCGCGATACCGGCCTCGAACTCCGGGCGGAAATATTTGATCGCACTACCCAACGGCTCCACGGCACCCGGTGCGTGAGCGCAGAAGGTCTTGCCCGGGCCAAGGAAGCCAACGAGTCCCAGCAGGGTTTCGATATCACCCGCCTGGCCGACACCTTTTTCCAGGGCGCGCAGAATCTTCACGCTCCATGGCAAACCGTCACGGCAAGGGGTGCAGAAACCGCAGGATTCCTGAGCGAAGAACTCTTCCATGTTGCGCAGCAGCGAGACCATGTTGACCTTGTCGTCAACGGCCATGGCCAGACCTGTACCCATCCGGGTGCCGACCTTGGCGATACCACCGGCATACATTTGCGCTTCCAGGTGTTCTGGCAGCAGGAAGCCAGTACCGGCGCCGCCTGGCTGCCAGCACTTGAGCTTGTAACCGTCGCGCATGCCGCCTGCATAGTCTTCGAACAACTCTCGGGCCTGCACGCCGAATGGCAGTTCCCACAGACCAGGGTTTTTCACCTTGCCGGAGAAACCCATCAACTTGGTGCCGTGGTCTTCGCTGCCTTCGCGGGCGATGGACTTGTACCAGTCATTACCGTTACCAACGATGGCCGGAACATTGCACAGCGTCTCAACGTTGTTCACGCACGTCGGCTTGCCCCACACGCCAACGGCGGCAGGGAAGGGCGGCTTGGAGCGCGGGTTGGCGCGACGGCCTTCCAGGGAGTTGATCAGTGCGGTTTCTTCACCGCAGATGTAACGCCCGGCGCCGGTGTGCACAAACAGCTCGAAATCAAAGCCGGTGCCCAGAATGTTCTTGCCCAGCAGACCGGCTGCTTTGGCTTCTGCCACGGCACGATTGAGGTGCTTGGCCGCAGTGACGTATTCGCCGCGCAGGAAGATGTAACCGCGATAGGCTTTCAGCGCACGAGCGCTGATCAGCATGCCTTCCACCAACAGGTGTGGCAGCTGCTCCATCAACATCCGGTCTTTCCAGGTGTTGGGCTCCATTTCATCCGCGTTGCACAGCAGGTAGCGGATGTTCATGGATTCGTCTTTGGGCATCAGGCCCCACTTCACGCCAGTGGGGAAGCCCGCGCCGCCGCGACCTTTAAGGCCGGAATCTTTGACAGACTGGACGATGTCGTCAGGCGATTGCTGGGTGAGCGCCTTGCGCGCCGCCGCATAACCGTCTTTGGCCTGATATTCGTCGAGCCAGACCGGCTCGCCATCATCACGCAGACGCCAGGTCAGCGGATGGGTTTCTGCCGTGCGCGCAATGCGGTTGGCAGGGCCGAAGGAAGTGATGGTCATGGGTAACCCTCCAGCATCTTGGCCACAGTGCCGGGTTGCACGTCGCCAAAGGTGTCATCGTCGACCATCACGGCCGGGGCTTTGTCGCAGTTGCCCAGGCAGCAGACTGGCAGCAGGGTGAAGCGGCCGTCGGCCGTAGTCTGGCCCGGGGCGATGCCCAGCGAGTTCTGGATTTCTTCGACCACTGATTCATGGCCGGCAATAAAGCAGACCATGCTGTTGCAGACACGGATGATGTGTCGGCCAACCGGCTGACGGAAAATCTGGCTGTAGAACGTCGCCACACCTTCAACGTCGCTCGCAGGGATGCCGATCAGTTCGCCGATGGCGTAGATGGCGCCGTCCGGCACCCAGCCACGTTCCTTCTGAACGATCTTCAGGGCTTCGATAGACGCCGCGCGCGGGTCCTCGTAGTGATGCAACTCGTGCTCGATGGCCGAGCGCTCGGTTTCGCTGAGGGCGAAACGGTCTGTCTGGATAAGCGTGCTGTTCATGCTCATGCTTAGCGGTCCACGTCGGCCATAACGAAATCGATACTACCCAGGTACGCGATCAAGTCCGCGACCATGCTGCCTTTGATCACCGAAGGGATCTGTTGCAGATGCGGGAAGCTTGGGGTGCGGATCCGGGTACGGTAGCTCATGGTGCCGCCGTCGCTCGTCAGGTAGTAACTGTTGATGCCCTTGGTCGCTTCGATCATCTGGAAGGATTCGTTGGCTGGCATGACCGGGCCCCACGAAACCTGCAGGAAGTGCGTGATCAAGGTCTCGATGTGCTGCAGCGTGCGCTCTTTCGGCGGCGGCGTGGTCAGCGGGTGATCCGCCTTGTACGGGCCTTCCGGCATGTTGCGCATGCACTGGTCGATGATCTTGATGCTCTGGCGCATTTCTTCGACGCGAACCATGCAGCGGTCGTAGGCATCACCATTGGCCGCCAGCGGTACTTCAAACTCGAAGTTCTCGTAGCCGGAGTAAGGACGCGCTTTACGCAGGTCGAAATCGCAACCGGTGGAACGCAGGCCTGCACCGGTGACACCCCATTCGAGGGCCTCTTTGGTGTTGTAGGCAGCGACACCGATGGTCCGACCTTTCAGGATGCTGTTCTGCAGAGCTGCTTTGGTGTACTCGTCGAGACGCTTCGGCAGCCAGTCAACGAAATCCTTGACCAGTTTTTCCCAACCGCGCGGCAGGTCGTGGGCAACACCACCGATGCGATACCAGGCCGGGTGCAGACGGAAACCGGTGATGGCTTCGATCACGGTGTAGGCCCGCTGACGGTCGGTGAAGGTGAAGAACACCGGGGTCATCGCGCCCACGTCCTGAATGTAAGTACCCAGGAACAGCAAGTGGCTAGTGATCCGGAAGAACTCGGCCATCATGATGCGGATGGTGTCGACTTTCTCAGGCACCTTGATGCCAGCCAGTTTCTCGACCGAAAGCACGTACGGCAGGTTGTTCATCACGCCGCCCAGATAATCGATCCGGTCGGTATACGGAATGAAGCTGTGCCACGACTGACGCTCGGCCATTTTCTCGGCACCACGGTGGTGGTAACCAATGTCCGGAACGCAATCGACGATTTCTTCACCGTCCAGCTGCAGGATGATACGGAACGCACCGTGAGCCGAAGGGTGGTTCGGGCCCAGGTTGAGGAACATGTAGTCCTCGTTCGTTCCGGAGCGCTTCATGCCCCAGTCTTCCGGGTTGAAGCGCGCGGCTTCTTCTTCCAGTTGCTGCTTGGCCAGCGTCAGGCTGAACGGATCGAATTCGGTGGCGCGCGCCGGGAAGTCCTTGCGCAGCGGGTGACCTTCCCAGGTCGGCGGCATCATGATCCGGCTCAGGTGCGGGTGGCCGCGGAAATCGATACCGAACATGTCCCAGACTTCACGCTCGTACCAGTTAGCGTTGGGCCAGATGCGGGTTACGGTCGGCAGGCTTAGATCACTTTCGGACAGCGCTACCTTGATCATCACGTCGCTGTTACGTTCGATCGACACCAAGTGGTAGAACACGCTGAAGTCAGCACCCGGCAAGCCATGGCGCTTGGTACGCAGACGCTCGTCCACGCCATGCAGGTCGTACAGCATGACGTAAGGTTTGGGCAGCTGACGCAGGAAGGTCAGCACCTCGATCAGGCGCGCACGCTCGACCCACAGCACAGGCATGCCAGTGCGGGTCGATTGGGCGGTGAACGCCTCGGCGCCAAAACGGTTGTTCAATTCTACGACGACGTCTTGGTCGTCTGCCTTGTAAGGCGGGATGTACAGAGCACTGCCTGTAGTCATGGTTTTTTATCGCTTTCGGTCAACGTAAAGAATGAAGCCAGCTATTCGTTCTTTAAAAGGAACAGTTCTGGATCAGACTTCGTCGGGGCTGCGCAGATTGGTGACTGCAATTCGCTGTTCGCGGCGCTGTTCCTTTTGCGACGGCATCTCGGCGCGATACACGCCTTGGTCACCGACGACCCAGGAAAGAGGGCGACGCTCCTGGCCGATGGATTCCTGCAACAGCATCAAGCCTTGCAGAAATGCTTCGGGGCGGGGCGGGCAGCCGGGCACATAGACATCCACAGGAAGGAACTTGTCCACGCCCTGAACCACGGAATAAATGTCGTACATACCACCGGAGTTGGCGCACGAACCCATGGAAATAACCCATTTAGGTTCGAGCATTTGCTCGTAGAGACGCTGAATGATCGGCGCCATCTTGATGAAGCAAGTACCGGCAATAACCATGAAATCCGCCTGACGCGGCGATGCCCGGATAACCTCGGCGCCGAAGCGGGCGATGTCGTGGGGCGCCGTGAAGGCGGTTGTCATTTCCACATAGCAGCACGACAAGCCGAAGTTGTACGGCCACAGGGAGTTTTTACGCCCCCAGTTGACCGCGCCACTCAGCACGTCTTCCAGCTTGCCCATGTAGATGTTTTTGTGGACTTGATCTTCTAGCGGGTCGGAAACAGTTTCCCGTTTGCCGATTGGATACTCGTCATTTGGAGCATCCGGGTCGATCCTGGTGAGATTGTATTGCATCGCCAAAGCCTCATTGTTTTAGCTTCGCTTGCCGATTACGGCGACCTTCAGGAGCCCAATCCAGCGCTCCAACCCGCCATAGGTAGACAAGACCTGCCAACAGAATTGCTATGAAAACGAGTGCTTCGACGAATCCGGTCCAGCCGCTTTCGCGGACGGACACAGACCAGGCAAAGAGATATAGGGCTTCAATGTCGAAGATCACGAACAGCATCGCGACCAGATAGAATTTTGCCGAAAGGCGAAGGCGGGCGCTGCCGGTAGGCAGCATGCCGGATTCAAACGGTTCGTTTTTGCTGCGGCCCCAGGCTTTGCTACCCAAGAGGCTGGAAACACCGAGCATGAAGGCGCACAGGCCGACTACACCCAAAAGGAAAATGGCGAAGCCCCAGTTGTGGGCAATCAAACCTGTCGATTCGGACATGCTGGCATTCCTTGACAGAGATCAATGGTCTCTGAGCTTGAAAATAGTATATGCAGCGACGATATGTCGCAGCGAAATCAATTTCGATGATTTTATGTGCAAAAACAGGGCAAGTAAATTTTCTATATCAAATTAATTTGTGCAATTAATCACTTACAGCCCTGAGTTGAGGGTTTGGAGCAGGCGGGGCGGGGGTTGGCGGGGTTTAAGCTAATTATGTTTCGTTCTAAAAAGTTACGGAAGAAGGACTGTTTTCTAAATGATAATAAGTATCATTTGTTGTTAGGCGGGTTTAATGGCGTTTAATGTGAGGTAGTTGCTGTTTCTGGAAGTTTTGCGGTGACCTTATCGTCGGAATGCCGCCCAGACCAAGCCCAGTCCCACAGCGACCGTATTTCTCTTGTGGGAGCCGGGCTTGCCCGCGATTTAGTCACCGCCGATCTCAGTGAAACTGCTCTTCCTCAGTAGAGCCCGTCAGCGCCGTTACCGAAGACACTCCCCCCTGAATTACGGTGGTCACGTCATCGAAGTAGCCGGTGCCCACTTCCTGCTGGTGCGCCACGAAGGTATAGCCTTTGGCGGCATCGGCGAACTCCTGCTCCTGCAGTTTCACGTAGGCCGTCATGTCGTTGCGGGCGTAGTCGTGCGCCAGGTTGAACATGCTGTGCCACATGTTGTGAATACCCGCCAAGGTAATGAACTGGTGCTTGTAACCCATGGCCGAAAGCTCGCGCTGGAATTTGGCAATGGTCGCGTCGTCCAGATTCTTCTTCCAGTTGAAGGACGGTGAACAGTTGTAGGAGAGCAACTGATCCGGGTACTCCTTCTTGATCGCCTCGGCAAAACGACGGGCTTCGTCCAGATCCGGCTTGGCGGTTTCACACCAGATCAGATCGGCATAAGGCGCGTAGGCCAGACCGCGAGCGATGGCCTGATCCAGCCCGGCGCGTACCTTGTAGAAGCCTTCGTGCGTTCGGGTGCCGGTTACGAAAGGTTTGTCATACGGATCGCAGTCAGACGTCAGCAGGTCAGCAGCGTTTGCGTCGGTACGCGCCAGAATAATCGTCGGTACACCGGCAACGTCCGCCGCCAGGCGAGCGGCCACCAGTTTTTGTATGGCTTCCTGGGTGGGTACCAGAACCTTGCCGCCCATATGGCCGCATTTCTTGACCGATGCCAGCTGGTCTTCGAAGTGCACGCCCGCGGCACCTGCTTCGATCATGCTTTTCATCAGTTCGTAGGCGTTGAGTACGCCGCCAAAACCGGCTTCGGCATCCGCTACGATGGGCGCGAAGTAATCGATGTAGCCTTCATCGCCCGGACCTTTCCCTGCTTTCCACTGAATCTGGTCGGCACGGCGGAAGGAGTTATTGATGCGCTTGACTACGGTCGGCACCGAGTCTACTGGGTACAGCGATTGATCGGGGTACATCGATTCGGCCGAATTATTGTCGGCGGCTACCTGCCAACCAGACAGATAAATCGCCTGAATACCGGCCTTGACCTGTTGTACCGCCTGACCGCCAGTAAGAGCGCCCATGCAGTTAACGAAGTCCTTGTCAGGACGGAAGGAAGGCTTGGCACCTTGGGTGACCAGATTCCAGAGCTTCTCTGCGCCATTCCTGGCGAACGTGTGTTCAGGTTGAACCGAGCCACGCAGGCGGACGACGTCAGCGGCGGAATACGTACGGGTCACATTTTTCCAGCGCGGATTTTCAGCCCAGTCTTTCTCGAGAGCTGCTATTTGTTGTTCGCGTGTCAGTGCCATGAGCGAAACCCCTTTCACATAGGTTTTGTTGGAATGTCCTGCTCCGCCAAAACGCCCCGGATATCGAAGGCACATGGATGGCTGCTCGCTGATCAGATGTCTGGCTATGAGCCTGATTTGCGCGGTGGCGGCGGGAAGAGGTCGTTCGAGGCGGGAAAGGCGAGTTCAGGGCGTAGCTGTGGCGTGCAGTCGGGCACAGAGACTCCCGATTTCGTCACTCAGCAGCTTTGCCGATGGACCGTAATACGCTTCCGTCCCTCAGGACAACTTCGTTCCAGTCGCAACCTCGTCAAACTGCCTTGTGGGCGATACAGACACGAATCGGCTCGTAGGATTTGAGCGCGACCCGAAGGCTCTTTTCACGGCCTCTGATTAGCGGGAGCGAGGCAATCATGCCTCGCCATTTTTGGCCCGTCAAACGTTTTGTAGTGCTTTTTTGAGATCACTACATATTTGCCTCGGTGCGACTGATCAGTCAGTAAAAGGCCCTGTAGTGCCCGATTTTGCGGGAGCCTTCTCACTCAAGGGTTTGCACCATGACGCGCAATGTCATGTCCTCTCGACCCTGGGTCGAATACTGCTGCGTATTGCCTTGGCGGTCAGCAACTGACTGATCGCTCACGCCCGCCAGAGTGATCCATTCACCGAGGCGGCCGCTGACCTGGCTGTCGGTACTTTGCACCTTGAAGGTGTCGGACCGTTCCTGGCTGACGCGATCCCGATTGGTGCTGATGTTCAGGTGCACGATGTCGCCGGTCACGCTGGCTGTAACGTAAAAGCCCTGAGTCACGTTGCGATATTCGGTGTTGCTCTGGGCATAGCCGTAATTGTCGGTCCGTGACGTTGTAACGGGCACGCTCTGACCCACCTGAATCAACGCTGGCGTGCCTTCACTGGCTTGCACCTGTTGCACGCCACCCTCGCGGCTGGCAGTGCCATAGTTGATGACGCGGTTCTGATTGATGCCATTGCTGCTACGTGAAGCGCTATCGCTGGTGTCGACGCTGATCAGCAAGCGTTTGGCGGCGACATCAAGTTGTGAGAGCAACGCGCGCAGTTCTTCGATCTTGCGCGGCTCGGCATTGACGATCAGTTGGTTGTTATAAGCGCTGACCGTACCGTCCGGGCCGAGGAAGGATTTGGCCACTGGCAGCAGGTCATCGCTGGTCCGGTAGTTGAGGGGAACCACTTCGGTAGCGGCCATGACACCGACACTACATATCAGCAGCAGCGAGGTAAGCAGGGGGCGCAGGAACATAAATCCAATCTCCTGGAAACGTCTAAAAGACCTGAGTTTGCCAGTTTGTCGGCCTGTGGACGCGCAAGTTGAATCTTCAAACGCAAAACGCCCTGCCGACCTTTACCAGCATAGACAGCTGGCGCAGGCGGGCAGGGCGTCAATTCAGGTCTTTCAGCCTGAGTGGCGGGTCATATTCACGTGAGGCAGTCCTGCCTCAAGAAACTCTTCACTGACGACGGTAAAGCCGAAGCGCTCGTAAAACTCCACGGCTTGTACCTGACCACTGAGTTTTTGTTGCCTCAGATCACGTCGCTCGGCTTCGTTGATGACGGCGCTGAGCAGCGCTTCACCGACGTTCATACCGCGCCAGTCCTTCAGCACTGACAGCCGACCTATTTCACCGTCCGGCAACAGGCGGGCTGTGCCAATGGCAAAGTCTCCCTCCAGTGCCAGGAAGTGAATGGCGTCGATGTCTTCAGCATCCCATTCCAGCTCCGGCGGCACCGACTGCTCAGCAACAAACACAGCATCGCGTACACGGCGGATGTCAGCGTTGTCTTTGTGCCAGTCGGCAACACGCACGTTGGTTCTATTCATCGGCAAACCCCAGGCTTCCTTGTTTTACCAGCTCACAGAGCAGGTTGCGTCCTTCTTCATCGGCCAACCATTGGCCGAGGTTGTCACTGTGCAGGGCATCGGCAGCGCAGATCATTTTCAGCAGTTCCCGCAGGCTGCCCGGCAGCAGACGGCTTTGACCACTGGCGAACAGTAGCAGGTCGTCATCAACTTCGGACCACGCCAGACGTGCGCTTGGGTTGCGAATGAGAACTGCGCCCTGTTCCAGACTGCTCAGCAGGTCTTCTTCTTCCAGCTCCGGACCTGCCACCAGTTCCGGGTAGCGCGGTTCTGTCATGAACTGGCCGAACCAGGTCAGCAGCAGGCGCTCGTCGCCCATGTGTTCAGCCAGCAAGGCTTTCAGGCGGTCGAGCGCGTCGTGCTGGATCTGATGAGGATCGTTGGCCGGTTGGGCATCTGCATCCGTGTAGCGCTCTTCATCAGGCGTGAACTGGCTGAGGAAGTCGGTGAAGTGGGTCAGCACTTCGGCAGCGCTTGGGGCACGGAAGCCGACCGAGTACGTCAGGCAGTCATCAACCGCGACGCCGCAGTGGGCGAGGCGCGGCGGCAGGTAAAGCATGTCGCCCGGTTCCAGCGTCCATTCTTCAGTCATCTGGAAGTCAGACAGGATTCGCAGGTCGGCGTGTTGCAGTAGCGGGCTATCGGAGTCGCACATCTGGCCGATTTGCCAGTGACGCTTGCCATGGCCTTGCAGCAGGAACACGTCGTAGTTGTCGAAATGCGGGCCGACACCGCCACCCGGTGCGGCGAAGCTGACCATTACGTCATCGATGCGCCAGCTTGGCAGGAAGCGGAAGTTTTCCAGCAGTTCGCTGACTTCCGGCACGAACTGGTCAACCGCCTGAACCAGCAGCGTCCAGTCTTTTTCCGGCAGCTTGCTGAACTCGTCTTCCGCGAACGGGCCGCGACGCAGTTCCCATGGGCGCTCACCGTTCTCGATGACCAGTCGCGATTCGACCTCTTCTTCCAGGGCCAGGCCAGCCAGCTCGTCAGGATCGATCGGGCTCTGAAAGTCCGGCAGGGCCTGACGGATCAGGAGTGGCTTTTTCTGCCAGTAGTCACGCAGGAAAACGCGCGCGCTGATGCCGCCCAGAAGTTGAAGAGGAATATCAGGATTCATGTGTAACCTATTGAAAGTTTGTCTTTTCGGGACTGCAATAAAAACGCCCGGCACTGCCGGGCGTGTGCACTGATGTGATGCGGGTCAGATGCGCTTGGCTTGAGCTACCGCATTGCCGATGTAATTGGCCGGGGTGAGTTTGTTCAACTCGGCCTTGGCCTCGGCAGGCATGTCCAGCGTATCGATGAACGTCTGCAGGGCTTCAGGGCTGATGCCCTTGCCGCGTGTCAGTTCTTTCAGCTTCTCATACGGGTTTTCGATGTTGTAGCGACGCATGACGGTCTGAATCGGCTCAGCCAGGACTTCCCAGCAAGCGTCCAGATCAGCGGCGATTTTCTGCTCGTTGAGCTCCAGCTTGCTGATGCCCTTGAGAGTGGCTTCGTAAGCGATAACGCTATGAGCAAAGCCGACGCCCAGATTGCGCAGCACGGTGGAGTCGGTCAGGTCGCGCTGCCAGCGGGAGATAGGCAGCTTGCTCGCCAGGTGCTGGAACAGTGCGTTGGCGATACCCAGGTTGCCTTCGGAGTTTTCGAAGTCGATCGGGTTGACCTTGTGCGGCATGGTCGACGAACCGATTTCGCCAGCAATCGTGCGCTGTTTGAAGTAACCCAGAGAGATGTAGCCCCAGATATCGCGGTCAAAGTCGATCAGGATGGTGTTGAAGCGCGCAATGGCGTCGAACAGCTCGGCAATGTAGTCGTGCGGTTCGATCTGCGTGGTGTAAGGGTTGAAGCCCAGACCCAGCTCGTCTTCGATAAAGGCGCGCGCGTTGGCTTCCCAGTCGATGGACGGATAAGCCGAGATGTGTGCGTTGTAGTTGCCGACTGCACCGTTGATCTTGCCCAGCAGCGGTACCGCAGCGATCTGGGCGATCTGACGCTCCAGACGGTAAACAACGTTGGCCAGTTCTTTACCCAGAGTGGTCGGGGAGGCTGGTTGACCGTGGGTGCGCGACAGCATTGGAACGTCAGCAAAACGGATGGCCAGCTCGCGGATCGAATCAGCGATCTTGCGCATCAGGGGCAGCATCACATTGTCGCGGCCTTCGCGCAGCATCAGGGCGTGGGACAGGTTGTTGATGTCCTCGCTGGTGCAGGCGAAGTGGATGAACTCACTCACTTTGTCCAGTTCAGGGAGCTTGGCAGCCTGTTCCTTGAGCAGGTATTCCACGGCCTTGACGTCGTGGTTGGTGGTGCGCTCGATTTCTTTCACGCGCTCGGCGTGGGTGATCGAGAAGTCTTCCGCCAGCGTGTTGAGGATGGCGTTGGCTTCAGCTGAAAACGCTGGGACTTCAGTGATTTCAGGGTGTGCGGCCAGACGCTGGAGCCAGCGTACTTCAACCATGACGCGAAAACGGATCAGACCGTATTCGCTGAAAATTGGGCGCAAGGCCTCGGTTTTACCGGCGTAGCGGCCGTCAACAGGGGAAACCGCAGTGAGCGAAGAAAGCTGCATAGGGTGCTCTCGGACAGTCAGGCAACGAAAAGGGGCGCGTATCATACATGAAAACCAGGCTGGATCGGGTCGGCCTGACCAGCGTATGTCACGCGATGTTTGTCAGCAGTTTCTGCAAATGCGTGGCGAATCAGCCATGCATCAATGGGTACAGTTCTTTCAATAACTTGCGACGGCTTACGACCAGTTGCCAGCGATGGCCGCCATTTTGTCGCCACAGGCGAGCAGAGCGAATACCTGCCAACAGCAGGGCGCGGATTTTCGAGGCATTGCTCGGCTGTTGCAGGTTGCGCATGTCGCCATGCACCTGAATGCGCTGGCGCAGGGTACTCAGGGTGTCCTGATACAAAGCGCCACAGGCCGCGATAACGTTTTCGTGGGCGATGCCGAAGTGTTCAACCTGAGACTGGATTTGCGGCAGACGGTTGCCTACGGTTTGCAGCATGTCGTCGCGCTTGGCCAGTTGTCTTTCCAGGCCCAGCATCGACAGGGCGTAACGCAGAGGTTCGCGCTGCAGCGTCGACGGATCGCGTTCCAGTGCGCTGGCGAGGGCGCGGTAGCCTTCGCGCAGGTTCAGGTCGTCGCCACCGTAAACGTCCAGCGTGTCTTTGGGATCCTGCACCAGCAGGCTGCCGAGCATGCAGCCCAGGACTGCTTCGCTGCTCTGACCGGTCTTGGCTATGCGGTCTACCAGTACGGCGGCCTGAAATACGCCAGCCAGTGCGACCAATTGCTCCTGAATCGGGGTCATCAACGCTTGTCCTTGCTGTGCCAGGCTTCGGCGATTTCAATCACGCCGCCGCCCAGGCAGATTTCGCCGTCATAAAACACCACGGACTGGCCCGGTGTAACGGCGCGTTGCGGTTCTTCGAAGGTGGCGCGATAGCCGTCGGCGGTCTGCTCCAGCGTGCAGAGCTGATCGCTTTGGCGGTAGCGCACTTTAGCAGTCAGGCGACGCGGCGTGCTCAGGTCAATCGGGTTGACCCAGTAGATCTGCGAAGCCACGAGGGCCCGGGAGAACAGCCAGGGGTGATCGTTGCCCTGACCCACGATCAGCTCGTTGTTCTCAAGGTCCTTGACCAGCACGTACCACGGGTCATCGCTGGCGTCTTTCAGACCGCCAATGCCCAGGCCCTGGCGCTGGCCGATGGTGTGGTACATCAAGCCGCTGTGGCGACCGATGACTTCACCCTCGGTGGTCTTGATCTCGCCGGGTTGAGCGGGCAGATACTGGCGCAGGAAATCGGTGAAACGGCGTTCGCCAATGAAGCAGATGCCGGTTGAGTCTTTCTTTTTTGCCGTCGCCAGACCGTGTTTCTCAGCGATGGCACGTACTTCTGGCTTTTCCAGTTCGCCGACCGGGAACAGGGTCCGGGCGATCTGGTCGCCACCCACGGCATGCAGGAAGTAGCTCTGGTCTTTGTTCGGGTCCAGACCCTTGAGCAATTCGGTGCGGCCATCGATATCCCGGCGGCGCACGTAATGACCGGTTGCAATCAGGTCGGCGCCAAGCATCAGGGCGTAATCGAGGAACGCCTTGAACTTGATTTCGCGGTTACACAGGATGTCCGGGTTCGGCGTGCGACCGGCCTTGTATTCGGCCAGGAAGTGCTCGAACACGTTGTCCCAGTATTCAGCAGCGAAGTTGGCGGTATGCAGTTTGATGCCGATCTTGTCGCACACGGCCTGGGCGTCGGCCAGGTCTTCACGGGCGGTGCAGTATTCCGTTCCATCGTCTTCTTCCCAGTTCTTCATGAACAGGCCTTCCACCTGATAGCCCTGCTCCATGAGCAGAACGGCAGAAACCGAAGAGTCTACGCCGCCGGACATGCCGACGATGACGCGCTTCTGTGCAGTATCGGAAAGGGTTGAATCAGGCATAGGAATTCAATGGGTAGCTTCGAAAAGGACGCGATTCTAACAGGCCCGGCGGCGGGAGTCTCACGCCTTGTCGCGTAGCAGGTCGAGACTGAAGTGTTCGCCGTTCAGGTAATCGTCCACGCAACGCAGCACCAGCTCGCTGCGCCAGCGCTCCTGTTGGACCACGAGTTCATCCCGGGTCAGCCACAGCGGGCCGATGATGCCGTCGTCCAGTTGATACTCTGGATTGTGGCGCAGCGGTTTGGCGGCAAAGCAGATGCGCTGATAGGTCACACCGTTGCTCGGCGCGGTATAGAGATAAATGCCGATGACGCTGGTCAGTTCGACGTCCCAGCCGGTTTCTTCGAGGGTTTCGCGTATCGCGGCGCGCTGCAGGGATTCGTCTGGATCAAGATGCCCGGCAGGCTGGTTGAGTACTGCCTTGCCGCCCTTGAGTTCTTCTACAAAAAGGAATTTGCCTTGATCTTCGACGATCGTGGCGACGGTGACGTGGGCTTGCCAGTTCATAGGGTGGGTGCTCAGTACAGGATTTTTGCTTTTGCGCCTGTACAGACTGTGTGAAAACTACTGCGCTCGGCAATACTGCGTTAAAAACAGCCGAAAAATGCTCATTTAGAACACCTAGACTCCGCTTTTCGGCTGTTTTTGCCTTGTCTTGCCGTCGCTCGCTACGTTTTCACACAGTCTGTGTAGGAGCGCGCTTGCCCGCGATTGCGTCGTATCAGACGACATCACTATCGATTGGTCTGACGCAATCGCGGGCAAGCGCGCTCCTACAGGCGCAAGACGAAAACGCAAACCCCGGCACAAGGCCGTAATGCTGTTCACTTAAGCGGAGCAGCCTTACGGTCCACTGGGTACCGGGTTTTAGAAATCTTCACCGTCCTTGG
>NZ_JAWHNU010000067.1:0-29907 GCF_032582135.1 Pseudomonas syringae group sp. J309-1
CTCCTACCGTGAATCCCGTTCCAATTCAAACAGGCGTAGCGTCCAAATCAAGCCTCTTCAGGCGGCAAATCCAGCAACCGGGCGGCGACCTGGGGCAGCCGCGCGTTGTAGCAAGGCTTTCATGCCCATTCCTAGTGATTCAATCGCGCATCAAACGGATACCTGTGGGAGCGAATTCATTCGCGAATGCGATGTACCAAACGATGAGTTTCTATCGGATGTACCGGCCCCTTCGCGAATAAATTCGCTCCTACCGTGAATCCCGTTCCAATTCAAACAGGCGTAACGTCCCAATCAAGCCTCTTCAGGCGGCAAATCCAGCAATCGGGCGGCGACCTGTGCAGCGGCGCGGACCAAAGCATCAGTGATACCTGGCTCCGAGGCAGCATGCCCAGCGTCACGAATCACCTGCAGCTCGCTGTTCGGCCAGGCCTGGTGCAATTCCCAGGCATTATCCAGCGGGCAGATGACGTCATAACGACCGTGCACGATGATGCCCGGCAAATGGGCGATTTTCGGCATGTCGCGTATTAGCTGGTTTTCTTCGAGGAAAGAATTATTGGTGAAGTAATGGCACTCGATGCGGGCAATCGACAATGCGCGCTGAGGCTCGGAGAAGCGATCAACCACTTGCGGGTTCGGGCGCAGCGTCGCGGCGCGGCCTTCCCATGTGGACCAGGCTTTCGCAGCGTGCATCTGAGCGATCTGGTCGGTGCCGGTCAGGCGCTTGTGGAACGCGGTCAACAGATCATCGCGCTCGTCCAGCGGGATCGGCGCCACGTAATCCTGCCAGTAATCCGGAAACATGCGGCTGGCACCGGCCTGATAGAACCACTCGATTTCTTGGGGGCGCGCCAGAAAAATACCGCGCAAGATCAGAGCATGAACGCGGTCCGGGTGAGTCTGGGCATACGCCAGGGACAAAGTCGAACCCCAGGACCCGCCAAACAGCACCCACTTATCGATACCCAAGTGCTCGCGAATCCGCTCAAGATCGGCTACCAGATCCCAGGTCGTGTTGTTTTCCAGGCTTGCATGAGGCGTCGAGCGACCACAGCCACGCTGATCGAAAGTGATGATGCGATAAAGATTGGGATCGAAATAGCGACGGCTTTGCGCATCGCAACCCGCGCCTGGACCGCCATGGATAAACACCACCGGCAGACCTTCCGGTGACCCGCTTTCATCGACATACAAAACGTGCGGTGCCTCTACAGCCAGATCATGCCGGGCGTAAGGTTTGATCTGCGGATACAAGGTCTGCATAGGTGCTCCGTGAGTGCGATTCGGGTTCTTCTATTTTTTTGCCTTGAGGCATCATAAACCCGAAACGAGGAATGTTCATGCTGTCACTCGCAGCTCTTGCCGAGAGTGGAACGATCAATGCAAGCGGTTTGCCAATTGCCTGAACCGGCGAACCAGAGCGACATGTTTCTGTCGTAACGTGGGTCATGCCCTGAGTAATTTAGGAAATTTCAGGAAAGTTTTGCAGACTCGCCCTACAGTCAAAGAAATCTCATCCTTTATTCGTCTGACTACTTGAGGTCGTATCGATGTCTCAGGAACCACTCGTTCGTGACGCTGAAGTGGCTGCTTTCCGCGCCGCTGTTCTCGCCAAACTCACCTATTCGGTGGGCAAGGACCCTGACCATGCGTTTGAGCATGACTGGTTCGAAGCTGTTGCACTCGCTGCTCGTGACCACATGGTTGAGCACTGGATGGACCACACCCGGAAGATTTATCGCCAGGTTCAGAAGCGGGTTTATTACCTTTCACTGGAATTTCTTATCGGGCGTCTGCTGTACGACAGCCTGAGCAACCTCGGCCTGCTGGAGGTCGCCCGTGAGGCGATGACCGAACTGGGTGTGGACATCGAGCGCATCAAGTTGCTTGAGCCCGACGCAGCGCTGGGTAACGGCGGCTTGGGTCGTCTGGCTGCCTGTTTCATGGAAAGCATGTCGACGCTGGGCATCGCGGGTCACGGTTACGGGATTCGTTATGAGCACGGCCTTTTCCGCCAGGCCATCGTCGACGGCTGGCAGCAGGAACAGACCGAGAACTGGCTGGATTTCGGTAACCCATGGGAATTCGAACGCCCGGAAGTGGTGTACCCCATCGGCTTCGGCGGCAGTGTCGACACGCTGACCAATGAAGACGGCGAACAGCGTCAGGTCTGGCGTCCGTCGGAAACCGTTCGGGCCATTGCGTACGATACCCCGGTAGTGGGATGGCGCGGCAAAAGTGTGAACACCCTGCGTCTGTGGCGCGCCCGCGCAGTAGGCGATTTGCACCTGGAGCGCTTCAACGCCGGTGACCACTTTGGTGCAGTGGCCGAGGTGGTGCGCGCCGAAAGTATCTCTCGCGTGCTTTACCCGAACGATGCCACCGAGGCGGGCCAGGAATTACGTCTGCGCCAGGAATACTTCTTCGTCTCCGCATCACTGCAGGATTTGCTGCGCCGCCATCTGAACATGCATGCCACGTTGATGGATCTGCCGGAACACGCGGCTATCCAGATGAACGACACGCACCCGTCCATTGCCGTGGCCGAGCTGATGCGTCAGTTGATCGACAACCATGGCATCGCGTGGGACGCGGCCTGGAAGATTACCGTGGGCACCCTCGCCTACACCAACCACACCTTGCTGCCAGAAGCACTGGAAACCTGGTCGGTCGGTCTGATGGAGCGGATGCTGCCGCGCCACATGCAGATCATTTACATCATCAACGCTCAGCACATCGACACCTTGCGCGCCAAAGGCATTCACGACTTTGACGTGCTGCGTGCGGTATCGCTGATCGAAGAAGAAAACGGTCGTCGGGTGCGCATGGGCAACCTGGCTTTCCTTGGCTCTCACAGTATTAACGGCGTCTCCGCGCTGCATACCCAACTGATGCGCAAGACGGTTTTTGCCGAACTGCACAAACTGTATCCAGAGCGGATCAACAACAAAACCAACGGCATCACCTTCCGCCGCTGGCTGTTCCAGGCCAACCCCAAGCTTACCCAGATGCTCACCGAGTCGCTGGGCGAAGACGTGCTGGATAACGCTGAAACACGCTTGATCGAACTGGAGCCGTTCGCCGACAAGAGCTCGTTCCGCAAGCAATTCGCTGATCAGCGCCTGCACAGCAAGCGTGCACTGGCGGCGATCATCAAAGACCGCCTGGGGATCGTGGTCAATCCGGCTGCGATGTTCGATGTGCAAGTCAAACGGATTCACGAATACAAGCGTCAGTTGTTGAACCTGTTTCACACCGTTGCCTTGTATCAAGCCATCCGTGCTCAGCCGGGCACCGATTGGGTGCCACGCGTGAAGATCTTCGCGGGCAAGGCGGCAGCGAGTTACCACTCGGCCAAGCTGATCATCAAGCTGACCAACGACATCGCTCGTACCGTCAACAGCGACCCTACCGTCCGCGGTTTGCTCAAGGTCGTGTTCATGCCCAACTACAACGTCAGCCTGGCCGAAAGCATCATCCCGGCAGCCGACTTGTCGGAGCAGATTTCTACTGCAGGTCTGGAAGCGTCGGGCACCAGCAACATGAAATTCGGCCTCAACGGTGCGCTGACCATCGGCACACTGGACGGTGCCAACGTGGAGATGAGCGAACAGGTAGGTCTGGAGCATATGTTCATCTTCGGCATGACCTCTCGGGAAGTAGAAGCCCACAAGCAAGTAGGCGACTTCAGCGCTTACGCGGCAGCGGCGGCATCGGGTCGACTCAACGACGTCCTGCAAGCCATTCGGGGCGGGGTGTTTTCGCCGGATGATCCTAACCGCTACGCAGGCCTGATTGATCAACTGCTGGCCTATGACCGCTTTCTGGTCTGTGCCGACTTTGATTCCTACTGGGAAGCCCAGTCCCGGGTCGAAGCCCACTGGCACGACTCGAAAGAGTGGTGGCGCTCTGCGGTACTCAACACGGCGCGCATGGGTTGGTTCTCGTCGGACCGGACAATCCGGGAATACGCGGGGGATATCTGGAAGGCGCTGGATTGATGGAGTAAGCGCAAACTGCTCCCACTTTGGCAATACGGCCAATGTGGGAGCCGGGCTAGCCCGCGACAGGGCTGGACGCGGTTCACTTTAGATCGCGTCGTTCTTATCGCGGGCAAGCCCGGCTCCCACAGGGGATCGCGCTTCACCCTTCGACCACCTCGTTTCAGCCACCGTTTCAGCATTTTCCGCCTAAGCTCCGCCCACCCGTGAACTCAATGGGTGTTAACCCAGTCTTATGGGCAGTATTACGTCTCGACTCGCGCTAAACTGCGCGGGTTTTTTATTCCCCCCCTATTCTCGGAGCTATCCATGTCCCGCGTTACCCTGAGTCGCTATTTGATTGAGCAGACCCGCAGCAACAACACTCCTGCCGATCTGCGCTTCCTGATCGAAGTGGTGGCGCGAGCGTGCAAGGAAATCAGCCACGCCGTTTCCAAAGGCGCACTGGGCGGCGTGCTCGGCAGCATGGGCACTGAAAACGTTCAGGGCGAAGTGCAGAAGAAGCTCGACGTGATCTCCAACGAAATCCTGCTCGAAGCCAACGAATGGGGCGGTCACCTGGCGGGCATGGCGTCCGAAGAAATGGACAACGCTTACCAGATCCCGGGCAAATACCCGAAAGGCGCCTACCTGTTGGTTTTCGACCCACTGGACGGCTCTTCGAACATCGACATCAACGCTCCGGTCGGAACCATCTTCTCCGTACTGCGTTGCCCGAACGAATACCTGAGCCAGAACGAGCCTCTGAACGAGAAGGCTTTCCTGCAACCAGGTACTCAGCAAGTCGCCGCCGGTTATGCCATCTACGGCCCACAGACCATGTTGGTGCTGACCTTGGGCGACGGCGTCAAAGGCTTCACTCTGGACCGCGAAATGGGCAGTTTCGTACTGACCCACGAAGACATCAAGATTCCGACCTCTACTCAGGAATTCGCGATCAACATGTCCAACCAGCGTCACTGGGAAGCTCCGGTAAAACGCTACGTTGACGAACTGCTGGCAGGCGAAGACGGTCCGCTGAAAAAGAACTACAACATGCGCTGGGTTGCCGCGATGGTTGGCGACGTACACCGCATCCTGACCCGTGGTGGCCTGTTCATGTACCCACGTGACAGCCGCGAGCCTTCCAAGCCGGGCAAATTGCGTTTGATGTACGAAGCCAACCCGATGTCGTTCCTGGTGGAACAGGCTGGCGGCGCGTCCACTGACGGTCATCAGCGCATCCTCGATATCCAGCCGGATGGCCTGCACCAGCGTGTTGCGGTGTTCTTGGGCTCGAAAGAAGAAGTTGAGCGCGCGACCTCGTACCACAAGGCCTGACCCATATGACTGCCCCTTGGCTCCCGCTGCTGGAATGGTGGTTCGGTTCTGCCGGATTACCCTCCGAAGTGGCAAAAGCCAAGGGCAATCATCATCCGCTTGGGGTGCTTCCCGCACCGCAACGAAATTCTCGGCATTGCGTCAACGCCTGAAGAAATCGAATTCTGAAAGAGCCGGGCTCAAGGTTTTAAGCATATTTGTTGGAGCGAGGCTTGCCCGCGAACCCCTGGCCACACTAGTACGGATATACCGCGTTATCTTTCTTCGCGGGCAAGCCTCGCTCCAACAATATCCGGTCCCTTCGATGAAATGGATTTATGCCTCAACGGAACCAGATCCCGCTTTTCTCTTCTAAGCTTTCGGTATTACGCCAGCAACCTGCCCATCGACCGTTTGCTGCGGCGTTACCCTTTCCGTTCAGGAGCTTCATCCATGTCTCTGCGCTCTCTAGCGTTGTTGTCGTTTTGCGTGCTGCTGGCCGCATGTAGCAAGGTTAATCAGGAAAATTACTCGAAACTGTCTGCAGGCATGCCCAAGGCGGAAGTTGAACAACTGCTGGGCAGCCCGACTGAATGCTCCGGCGCGCTGGGTATGTCCAGTTGCACGTGGGGCGATCAGACCAGTTTCATCAGCGTGCAGTATGCCGCCGACAAGGTTGTGCTTTTCTCGGGTCAGGGCTTGAAATAACAGATGATCAAATTACTTGTGCGTTTTAGTCTGGTGCTAATGGCCAGCTTTCTCGCAATCGGTTTCGCGCACTCTGCTGAAAACCTCGAGCCTAAAACGGTTGGCAATGTCGACCTCAAGCAATATCAGGGCACCTGGTACGAAATTGCCCGCTTGCCGATGTTCTTCCAGCGCAAGTGCGCACAATCCGAAGCGCACTACGCCCTCAAGGAAGATGGCAACGTTGGCGTGACCAACCGCTGCCGGACGATCGAAGGCGAGTGGCAGGAAGCAACAGGCACGGCGACACCGCAAGTGCCGGGCAAAACCGACAAATTGTGGGTGGAGTTTGATAACTGGTTTTCCCGCTTGCTGCCCGGCGTAGCCAAAGGCGACTACTGGGTGCTTTACATCGGTGACGGTTACAAGACCGCTGTCGTGGGCAACCCGGACCGCAAATACCTGTGGCTGCTGTCGCGCACGCCAACGATATCGAAGGACGTAAAAGCGCATCTGCTCAGCCAGGCGCAACAGCAGGGGTACGACACCACCAAGCTGGTTTGGCGGGTTGAGGATTCGAAGATCGGGAAGTAATACACAGAACCTGTGAGACCGGCGCTGTCGCGCAGCAAACACAAGCCCCTGTGGGAGCGAATTTATTCGCGAAGGGGCCGGTCCATTCGCAGCATCTTTGTCGTCAGGAATGCCGTCTTCCCGAATAAATTCGGTCCCACAGGGTTAGCGTGAACCTCAGGTCGGCGCAAATCCTGTGGGAACGCATTTCAATTCAGAGGAATGCGTTTTGTTAGGTAGAAGTTAAGAATACTTACCCCAACAACTCCCGCAGCACCTGCGCAAACTCCCGATTGCTCTGCTCTTCCCCAGCATGATGCCCTTCGCGTACCACCCACTTGCCGTTGACCATCACGTCGCGAATCTGCCGGTCGCTGCCTGCGAATAACCAACGGTTAAGAATCCCGTCGCCGGACGCCGTAGCGATGTACGGATCATTACCGTCCAGCACCAACCAGTCCGCCCGCAGCCCCACTTCCAGTCGACCAATCGGCTGACCTAACGCCTGAGCGCCACCGACCAGCGCTGCATCAAACAACGTTCTGCCAACCATCGGCTGATCGCTGCGATACAAGCGATTGCGACGTTGATCCCGCAGCCGCTGACCGTACTCCAGCCAGCGCAACTCTTCGACGACGCTCAACGAGACATGGCTGTCTGAACCGATTCCCCAGCGCCCGCCTTGAGCGATGTAGTCCACCGCCGGAAAAATCCCGTCGCCCAGATTCGCCTCGGTGGTCAGGCACAACCCCGCGACCGCCCCGCTTTGCGCCATGAGCGCCACTTCATCAGGCTGCACATGAGTGGCGTGCACCAGACACCAGCGCTCATCCACTGGAGCGTTTTCGTACAGCCATTGCACGGGCCGACGACCGCTCCAGCTCATGCAGTCGTCGACTTCCTTTTGCTGCTCCGCGATGTGAATGTGCACCGGACATTGTTGATCGCTAGCGGCCAGCACAGTGCTGATCTGCTCAGGCGTTACCGCACGCAGCGAGTGAAAACAGAGGCCCAATTGCTGCGCTGACTGCTCACGCATTACAGGTTGCAAACGAGCCTGCAAATCAAGGTAGCTGTCGGTGCTGTGGATAAACCGTCGCTGACCTTCGTTCGGCGCTTGCCCGCCAAAACCGGAGTGACTGTAGAGCACTGGCAACAGCGTCAGTCCGATTCCAGCAGAACTCGCCGCCTGACTGATTTGCAGCGCCAGTTCCGCCGGGTCTGCGTAAGGCTTGCCGGAGGTGTCTTGATGCACGTAATGAAATTCGGCAACCGAGGTAAAGCCGCCCTTGAGCATTTCGATGTACAACTGACGGGCAATGACACCCAATTGCTGTGGGCTAATCTTTCCAACCAGGCGGTACATCAAATCCCGCCAGGTCCAGAAGCTGTCATTGGGGTTGCCTGCGACTTCCGCCAGCCCGGCCATCGCCCGCTGGAATGCGTGGGAATGCAGATTCGGCATGCCTGGCAGTAGCGGCCCTTTGAGCGACTCCGCACCCGAAGCATCAGCCTCCGTGGCGATATGAGTGATCACGCCAGCGGCGCTGACCTCAATGCGAACATTATTGGCCCAGCCATCAGGCAACAATGCACGCTCGGCAAAGAAGGCGGACATGGCTTTGCATCCCTCGAAAAGTGATTTGTATATACATATACAGACGTTTGCACGCTCGGTAAACTCCGGCAAGCTTGTCGCCGAACAGGTTAATGGTTAGCGTAAACACACGTTATTAATGTCCAGGCGCTGCAAGATCAGCGCCGACCTGCACCTGAATTACCTTCGAAAAGGATTGCCCTCAGTGCCGACTCCGCCTGCCACTTCTCCATTGGCTGCCCAAATGGGCGACAGTCCGGCCCCGCTGTACGCCCGCGTCAAGCAGATGATCGCCCAGCAGATCCAGTGCGGAAACTGGCCGCCGCATCACCGGGTGCCGTCGGAAAGCGAGTTGGTGACCCAACTGGGCTTCAGCCGCATGACCATCAACCGTGCCCTGCGTGAAATGACCGCCGAAGGCCTGTTGGTGCGTATGCAAGGCGTTGGTACTTTCGTCGCGGAGCCCAAGAGTCAGTCGGCACTGTTTGAAGTCCACAACATCGCGGATGAAATCGCGGCGCGGGGTCATCGTCACACCTGCAAGGTCATCCTCCTGAAAGAAGAAGCTGCTGGCTCCGAACGAGCTCTGGCGCTGGATATGCGCGAAGGTCAGCGGGTGTTCCATTCGTTGATCGTGCATCTGGAAAACGATCTGCCGGTGCAAATCGAAGATCGCTATGTCAACGCGTTGGTCGCACCGGACTACTTGAGCCAGGATTTCACTCAACAAACCCCCTACGCTTATCTTTCGCAAGTCGCGCCATTGACCGAAGGCGAGCATGTGGTTGAGGCCATTCTGGCCGAGCCTGATGAGTGCGAGCTGTTGCAGATCAGCCCGGGTGAACCTTGCCTCTTGATCCGCCGCCGCACGTGGTCCGGCCGCCAGCCAGTGACCGCCGCGCGCCTGATCCACCCCGGTTCCCGTCATCGCCTGGAAGGACGTTTCAGCAAATGAGCCAACTGACTGTTTTGCGCGCCGCTGACTACCCGCTCATGCCCTGGAAAAACGGCGGCGGCAGCACTGAAGAAGTGACCCGGGATGCGGGCGAAGGGCTGGAAGGTTTCGGCTGGCGTCTGTCGATTGCCGATATCCAGCAGTCCGGGGGCTTTTCCCTGTTTCCTGGCTATCAACGCATCATCACGGTGCTGCAAGGCGCGGGCATGACGCTGGATATCGACGGCAAAACGACCGAGCCACTGCTGCCCGGCGATCCCTTCGCGTTCAGCGGCGACAGCCAGGTCAGTTGCACATTGCTTGAGGGTGCGATTCGCGATTTCAACCTGATCTACTCGCCGAACCGTTATCGGGTCAGTTTGCAGTGGGTCGATGTGCTCAAACCGCAACGCCTGTTCAGTTCGGCGTCTACGCTGTTGCTGTTCAGCGCCGCAGAGCAGATGGCCGCGAACCTGGCCGAGCATCCACCGCAGTTGCTGGAAAAACACGATTGTCTGCAGCTGGATAATGAATCCGGCGCGTTGCTGGAGGTTGTGCTGTACGCCCCCCGTGCGAGCCGCTGCTGTTTGATTGAGCTGACCAAAATCCAGAACACGTGAAAACTTACTGACAGACCACTCACCTGTGGGAGCGAATTCATTCGCGAAGAGGCCAGCGCTTCACCGAAAGATTTCGGCCGACTGCAAACTAGCTTTCGCGAATGAATTCGCTCCCACAGAAGCTTGTTCCAGGCCATTTACAACGTTTCCCCAAGGACGCCCCCACCGCCAATGACTGCCGATAACAACAAAAAAGAAACCCCAAGAGCCATCGCCATTCTCGCCAGCTTTCTGGCCTCGGAATCGGCTGGCGGCATTGTGTTGATGGGCGCGGCACTCGCTGCACTGATCGTCGCCAACTCCGGCCTTTCCGCTGGCTATTTCGCGGCACTGCACAGCGTCTGGCTGGGGCTTTCCGTTGAGTTGTGGATCAACGACGGGCTGATGGCGATCTTCTTCCTGATGGTCGGCCTGGAAATCAAACGTGAAGTACTCGCGGGCGGGCTGGCCACCTGGGGTCAACGCGCCCTGCCCGGCTTTGCAGCAGCCGGCGGCATGCTGGTGCCAGCGCTGATCTACATCGCAGTCAACTGGGGCAATCAGGAAACCATGAGCGGCTGGGCGATCCCTGCCGCTACCGATATTGCATTCGCGCTGGGTGTGCTGTCACTGCTGGGTAAACGCGTACCGACTTCCCTGAAAGTCTTCCTCGCGGCGCTGGCGATTCTCGACGATCTGGGCGCCGTCACCATCATCGCTTTCTTCTACAGCAGCGGCCTGAACATGCCGATGCTGCTCGCCTCTTTTGCCACACTCGCCGTCCTGATCGTAATGAATCGCCTGGGCGTGCGTCGCCTGTCGCCGTACTTGCTGCTGGGTGCGGCTCTGTGGTTCTTCGTTCTGCAATCGGGCGTTCACGCGACCTTGGCCGGTGTCGCTCTGGCGCTGTGCATTCCTTTGGGCAAGCCTGAAGAAGAGTCTCGCTCGCCGCTGCTGTTCCTCGAAGAGAAGCTGCATTACTGGGTAGCGTTCGCCATCGTGCCTATATTCGGCTTTGCCAATGCCGGGGTGTCGTTATCGGGGATTTCCCTGCAGAACCTGATCGATCCCGTGCCACTTGGCGTTGCGCTAGGCTTGTTCGTCGGCAAGCAGATTGGTGTGTTCCTTGCCGCCGTTCTGGCCATCCGCTCCGGTCTGGCCTCGTTGCCAGAAGGCAGCAACTGGGTGCAGTTGTATGGCGTAGCGATCCTCTGCGGCATCGGTTTCACCATGAGTTTGTTTATTGGCAACCTCGCGTTCCCCGGCTCTGCGCACCTGATCGACGAAGTGAAAGTCGGCGTATTAATGGGTTCAGGACTCGCGGCGATTGCGGGTGTGATCCTGCTGCGCAGCCGAATCAGCAAGGGCTGAAAATTTATTTTCAAATCGCTGCATCCAGATGGGTTTCTCGCGGGTAGTACAGATAAGCAGCCGGTTTGGCTGTTAAGCGAAAACCCAAAACTGGAGATGTCTGCATGAACGCAAAACGCTTGCTCTGCCTGACTGGTGCTGCACTGGCTTTCACTTGCATGGCGCCCTCTGCCTTCGCTCAAAGCAACCTGCCGGAAACCGTGCGGGTTCCAGATGGCTTCAAAGTCAGCATGGAAACCACCGGTGTAGGCGAGATCACTTACGAGTGCCGCGCCAAAGCCAATGCTGCCGAAGGCATGGAATGGGCATTCGTGGGTCCCAAAGCCGTGCTCAATGATCGCAGCGGCAAGCAAGTCGGCACTTACTATGGCCCGCCAGCCACCTGGGAAGCCAAAGACGGTTCGAAAGTGACCGGTACTCAGCTCGCCGTGGCACCATCCAGCGCTGGCAACCTGCCGTACCAGTTGGTCAAAGCCAACCCGGCTGAAGGCAAAGGCGCAATGACCGGCGTTGCTTACATTCAGCGTACCGCGCTCAAAGGCGGCGTAGCGCCAGCCAAAGCGTGCGCAGAGAGCAACAAGGGCGCGAAGGAAATCGTTAAATACCAGGCCGACTATATCTTCTGGTCTGCCAAGTAATTAGCGCGAGCCTGCGCAGGAACTGGTCTATGCTCCTGCGCGGGTGCTCCGATTCAAATCGGAGTGGAAGTTCTCTGTAAACGGCGTATTGAATTGTCCTCCCACGAATCCCTGTTTGATTACGAAGCAGCACTGGATGCCTGCGCCCGTGGCGACCGGCAGGCGCTTGAGCGGCTGTATGCTCAGGAAAGCCCTCGATTGCTCGGTGTTGCGCAACGTTTGGTACGCGACAGCGCGCTGGCTCAGGACATCGTGCACGACGCCTTCATCAAGGTCTGGACCGGAGCGGCAAGCTTCGACAAAACCAAGGGGTCGGCCCGTGGCTGGATATTCAGCATCACCCGGCATCTGGCCTTGAACGCCATTCGTAACAATGCCCGTGAGGTGCAGAGCGAAGATGAAGACGAGCACGGTGAAGCCCAGGCAACGCTGGAAGGCTGGAACGAAACGGTGGACAGTTTTGACTGGCGGGTGAATCCGGGGCGGATCGAGTTCTGTCTGGAGCAGCTTGAACCGGTACGTCGCAATTGCGTGTTCCACGCGTACGTGGACGGCTATTCACATCAAGAGATTGCGCAAAAAGTCGGCGCGCCGCTGGGCACTGTAAAAGCCTGGATCAAGCGCAGCCTGAATGCATTACGGGAGTGCATCGGATGAGCAACAGCTCGGGCACTGAACCCCAAAAACCGCTCAACGAGTTGGCGGGCGAATATGTGCTGGGCACTTTGTCTACCCGGCAACGAATTGAAGTAGAGCGTCGGCTGCCCAACGAGCCTGCTTTGAGGGCCGCAGTCGATGCGTGGGAAGAACGTCTGTTGCCACTGACGGACATGGTGGAACCGAAAAGCCCGCCAGCGCATCTGTGGGCGAGGATCGAGCGCAGCCTGGATGATCTGCTTGCACCACAGAAAACCTCAAAACGCGACGTACAAAGCTGGTGGAACAACCTGTCGATCTGGCGCGGCCTGGCCGGTGCCGGCCTTGCGGCGTCGCTGGTGTTGGGCATGACCTTGCTCACTCAATCACGCACGACTCCATCGCCGTCTTATCTGGTGGTGCTGGTCGCGCCACAGGACAAAGCACCGGGCTGGGTGGTTCAGACCAGTAATTCACAAGACATCCAGCTCATCCCTCTGAGCGTTACCGAAGTGCCCGCCGACAAGGCACTGGAGTTCTGGACCAAGGGCGACGACTGGCAAGGTCCCGTGTCTCTGGGATTGGTCAAGCCGGGGCAAACCCTGCAAGTGCCACTGGATAAACTGCCGCCGTTGCAGCCCAACCAACTGTTCGAGCTGACGCTGGAACAGGCCACCGGCTCGCCGATTGGCAAACCAACCGGGCCGATCCAGTTCATCGGGCGTGCCGTTAAGGTGATCTGACCCAAACCGCGCACCAATTCGTTACTGAGCGCCCCAAAATCAAGCAAATCTTCTGCGCAGTAACATGCACAGATGGATTGGCTTGGGGGGGGGGGGTTATAGTTGTGATCGGTCTGCCAGCCCCCTGAAAAACCGATCAGGCATCCAGCCCCTCACTGCGGCTTTAAAACCCCCAACCTTTTGAATTAAATGAAGTTCTCTGTAGGAGCGCTTGCCCGCGATAGCGTCAGATCAGCCGACATATGTATAGGCTGACCCGACGCCATCGCGGGCAAGCGCGCTCCTACAGGCTGGTTTTCGAGAGTTGGTATTTCAATTGCATATGCTTGTACATACAAGTAAAGCCAAGTGCACTGAACTGATTGCTGAGGACTTCTTTCGTGACCGAGAATACCCAACACTGGACCCGCTACCGTGACGTCGAAGTTCGCGCTGCTCGCGGTACCACGCTGACCGCCAAGAGCTGGATGACCGAAGCGCCGTTGCGCATGCTGATGAACAACCTCGACCCGGAAGTTGCCGAGAACCCTAAAGAACTGGTGGTTTACGGCGGTATCGGCCGTGCAGCACGCAACTGGGAGTGCTACGACAAGATCGTCGAAAGCCTGACCAACCTGAATGATGACGAAACACTGCTGGTTCAGTCCGGCAAACCGGTCGGCGTGTTTAAGACTCACAGCAACGCGCCTCGGGTGTTGATCGCCAACTCCAACCTGGTGCCGCATTGGGCGAGCTGGGAGCACTTCAACGAACTGGATGCTAAAGGTCTGGCCATGTACGGCCAGATGACTGCAGGCAGCTGGATCTACATCGGCAGCCAGGGCATCGTACAAGGCACTTACGAAACCTTCGTCGAGGCCGGTCGCCAGCATTACAACGGCAGCCTCAAAGGCAAGTGGGTCCTGACTGCAGGCCTGGGCGGCATGGGTGGCGCACAACCACTGGCTGCCGGTATGGCCGGGGCCAGCTCGCTGAACATTGAATGCCAGCAAAGCCGCATCGATTTCCGCCTCAAGACGCGTTACGTCGATGAGCAGGCCGTTGATCTCGACGACGCCCTGGCGCGCATCGCCAAATACACCGCTGAAGGCAAAGCAATCTCCATCGCCTTGTGCGGCAACGCCGCAGAAATCCTGCCGGAAATGGTTCGTCGCGGTGTACGCCCGGACATGGTCACCGACCAGACCAGCGCTCACGACCCACTCAACGGTTACCTGCCAAAGGGCTGGACCTGGGACGAGTATCGCGCGCGCTCTTTGACCGAACCGGCAGCAGTGGTCAAAGCCGCCAAGCAGTCCATGGCTGAACACGTCGAGGCGATGCTGGCCTTCCAGAAGATGGGGATTCCGACGTTCGACTACGGCAACAACATCCGTCAGATGGCCAAGGAAGAAGGGGTAGCCAATGCGTTCGACTTCCCGGGTTTTGTACCGGCCTACATTCGTCCGTTGTTCTGCCGCGGCGTAGGGCCTTTCCGCTGGGCCGCGCTGTCGGGCGATCCGGAAGACATCTACAAAACCGACGCCAAGGTCAAAGAACTGATCCCGGACGACGCGCACCTGCACAACTGGCTGAACATGGCCCGCGAGCGCATTGCTTTTCAGGGCCTGCCAGCGCGTATCTGCTGGGTAGGCCTGGGTCAGCGCGCCAAACTCGGTCTGGCGTTCAACGAAATGGTCCGCAGCGGCGAGTTGTCGGCACCGGTTGTGATCGGCCGTGACCACCTGGATTCCGGCTCGGTCTCCAGCCCGAACCGCGAAACAGAATCCATGCAGGACGGCTCCGATGCTGTGTCCGACTGGCCACTGCTGAACGCCCTGCTCAATACCGCCAGCGGCGCGACCTGGGTTTCGCTGCACCACGGCGGCGGTGTCGGTATGGGCTTCTCGCAGCACTCGGGCATGGTGATCGTGTGCGACGGTACAGACGAAGCAGCCGAACGCATCGCCCGCGTCCTGCACAACGACCCGGCGACCGGCGTGATGCGCCATGCGGATGCGGGTTATCAGATCGCGATTGACTGCGCGAATGAGAAGGGCTTGAACCTGCCGATGGTTGGGAATTAAGGCTAGGGTGTGCCAACGATGCAATTGAATTGAATGCATTTCTGTGGGAGCGAATTCATTCGCGAAAGCGGTGTGTCAGGCGACGATACCTTTTCAGGTAGGGCCTCTTCGCGAATGAATTCGCTCCCACAGGTTCTGCATTCAGTGTCCGACCACACAGTGTTAGTGAACTGACCACCCCAAAGGACCGTCAAGTGTCCTGCAATCAGGCTTCTGGCCTTTTGATCTGGAAACTGCCACATCCATTCGCGAGGAGCGTCACGCAATGAAAACCAAAAAGGCACTGCTGTCCACGTTGATTTCACTGGGTTTGCTCACCGGCGCTGGCGCGAGTCAGGCAGCGGGTTGGTGTGAATCCGGCAAGCCGGTGAAGTTCGCCGGTCTGAACTGGGAAAGCGCAATGTTGCTGACCGACGTGTTGCAGGTGGTCCTGAACAAGGGTTATGGCTGTGAAGTCGACAGCCTGCCGGGCAATTCCATCACCATGGAAAACGCCCTGAGCACCAACGATATTCAGGTGTTTGCCGAAGAGTGGGTCGGCCGCAGCGAAGTGTGGAACAAAGCTGAGAAAGCCGGAAAAGTAGTCGGTGTCGGTAGCCCGGTCAAAGGCGCCGTCGAAGGTTGGTACGTGCCGCGCTATGTGATCGAAGGCGACGCCAAGCGCAAGCTGGAAGCGAAGGCTCCGGACCTGAAATCCATAAGCGACCTGGCCAAATACTCGACGCTGTTCAAGGACGCTGAAGAACCCGGCAAAGGCCGCTTCTACAACTGCCCGGCTGGCTGGACCTGTGAGCTGGAAAACAGCGAGATGCTGAAAAGCTACGGCCTGGAAGACAAGTACACCAACTTCCGCCCAGGCACTGGCCCGGCGCTGGATGCGGCGATTTTGTCCAGCTACAAACGTGGCGAGCCGATCCTGACTTACTACTGGTCGCCGACGCCTTTGATGGGTCAAGTAGACATGGTGCGCCTGGAAGAGAAGGATGGCGTTAACAAGACCATCGAGATCAAGGTCGGCCTGTCCAAAGCCTTCCACGAGCAGGCGCCTGAGTTGGTGTCGGTCATGGAAAAGGTCAACATCCCCATCGATCTGCTCAACCAGAACCTGGCCCGCATGACCAAGGACCGTATCGAATCGCCGAAACTGGCGAAGATCTTCCTCAAGGAACACCCTGAAGTCTGGCATGCCTGGGTGAGTGAAGAAGCGGCTAAAAAGGTGGATGCTTCGTTGTAATGGCAAGTGCTCAGCAGGAGCGCGCTTGCCCGCGATGACGGATGTACATTCGATACACCTGTATCGCCAACAAGAAATATCGCGGGCAAGCGCGCTCCTACAGGAGTGATGAATCCACCTGATCGAGAACCCTTTTATGTTCCCCGAAAGCTTCACATTCTCCATCGCCAATCTGGTCAACGACTGGGTTGATGCGCTGGTGACCAATTACGGCGATGTGTTCCGGCAGATCTCCGACACGCTGCTGTGGGCCATCGTCAACCTGGAAGGCCTGCTGCGCATGGCGCCGTGGTGGTTGATGCTGGCCATCGTCGGCGGCATCGCCTGGCACGCCACGCGCAAGATTACGACCACTGCCGTCATAGTCGGCCTGCTGTTTCTGGTCGGTGCCGTCGGGCTGTGGGACAAGCTGATGCAGACCCTGGCGCTGATGCTGGTCGCCACGCTGATTTCGGTGATCATCGGCATTCCGCTGGGCATCCTCTCGGCACGCAGCAACCGCCTGCGCTCGGTGCTGATGCCGTTGCTGGACATCATGCAGACCATGCCCAGCTTCGTTTACCTGATACCGGTATTGATGCTGTTCGGCCTGGGCAAGGTCCCGGCGATTTTCGCCACGGTGATCTATGCCGCGCCGCCGCTGATTCGCCTCACCGATCTGGGCATTCGTCAGGTGGACGGCGAAGTCATGGAAGCGATCAATGCGTTCGGTGCCAATCGTTGGCAGCAATTGTTCGGTGTGCAACTGCCGCTGGCGCTGCCAAGCATCATGGCAGGGATCAATCAGACCACGATGATGGCCCTGTCGATGGTGGTTATCGCCTCGATGATCGGCGCTCGCGGCCTTGGCGAAGACGTATTGGTGGGCATTCAGACCCTGAACGTCGGACGCGGACTGGAAGCCGGGCTGGCGATTGTGATTCTCGCAGTGGTCATCGACCGCATCACCCAGGCATACGGCCGACCACGGCATGAGGCGAACAAATGACTAACCAAGAGCCCAACAAAATCGTGGTCCGCAACGTCTTCAAGATTTTCGGCAACCGTTCCAGGGACGCGCTGGAAATGGTCAGACAGAACAGCAGCAAGGATGAAGTCCTGGCAAAAACCGGCTGCGTGGTCGGCGTGAATGACTTGTCGCTGTCCATCGGCAGCGGTGAGATTTTCGTGATCATGGGCCTGTCCGGCTCGGGCAAGTCTACGCTGGTGCGCCACTTCAACCGGCTGATCGACCCCACCAGCGGTGAAATCCTGGTCGATGGCGAAGACATCCTGCAGTACGACATGGAAGCCTTGCGCCAATTTCGTCGCAAGAAAATCAGCATGGTGTTCCAGAGCTTTGGCCTGCTGCCGCACAAGACCGTGCAGGACAACGTCGCCTACGGCCTGAAAGTACGTGGCGAGAGCAAAGAATATTGCATTGAGCGCGCCCGGCACTGGATCAGTACCGTAGGCCTGCAAGGCTACGAAAACAAATACCCTCATCAGCTTTCCGGCGGCATGCGCCAACGGGTGGGGCTGGCCCGCGCATTGGCGGCTGACACCGACATCATTCTGATGGACGAAGCGTTCAGCGCACTCGATCCGTTGATTCGCGCGGAAATGCAGGACCAGTTACTGGAGCTGCAAAGCAGCCTGAAGAAGACCATCGTGTTCATCACCCATGACCTCGACGAAGCCGTGCGCATCGGTAATCGCATCGCGATTCTCAAGGACGGACAGTTGATTCAGGTGGGCACTCCGAAAGAAATCCTCTACTCCCCCGCCGACGAATACGTTGATCGTTTCGTGCAGCGGCGCGCAGTGACTGTGTAAGGAAGCGTGCAGATGTCGCCCGTCGAACAAGTGGTGATTGGTGAAGGTCAGGTCCGTTGGCAGGACGTGGTTGCGGTCGCTCGCCGGGGTGCGCAACTGGCGCTCTCGGCCAGCGCCTGGGCGCGGATCGACAACGCTCAGGCCATTGTCGAGCGCATCGTCGCCAGCGGCGAGCGTGCTTATGGCGTGAACACCGGGCTGGGTGCGCTGTGCAATATTTCACTGCAAGGCGAACAACTGAGCCAGTTATCGCGCAACACCCTGCTGAGCCACGCGTGCGGCGTCGGTGTAGCGCTGTCAGACGAGCAAACCCGGTCGATCATCTGCGCGGCGATCATCAACTACAGCCAGGGCAAATCCGGGCTGCACCGGCAAGTCGTCGAGGCGCTGCTGAATTTGCTCAACCGCAACATCACACCGTACGTGCCGTCCCAGGGTTCAGTAGGTTATCTGACCCACATGGCGCATATCGGCATTGCCTTGCTGGGCGTGGGCGACGTCAGTTATCGCGGCCATGTCATGCCTGCGCAGCAAGCGCTGGATGCCGAGGGCTTGAGCCCGGTCATACTCGGTGCGAAAGACGGATTGTGCCTGGTCAACGGCACGCCGTGCATGACTGGCCTGAGCTGTCTGGCAATTGCCGATGCGCAACGCCTGACACAGTGGGCGGACGTAATCGGTGCAATGAGTTTTGAAGCGCTTGGCGGCCAGATCAATGCCTTCGATGCCGAGATCATCGCGCTCAAGCCGCATCCGGGCATGCAAATCGTAGGCAGCAACCTGCGTGGTTTGCTGGATGGCAGTGAAGTGGTGGTCAACAGCCGTGGCATACGGACTCAGGACGCGCTGAGCGTTCGCTCGATCCCGCAAGTGCATGGCGCGACCCGCGATCAGTTGGTACACGCAACCCGGCAGATTGAAATCGAGCTGAACTCGGCGACAGACAACCCGCTGGTGCTCGGCACACCTGAGTCGTACCGCGTGGTATCGCAAGCCAACCCGCACGGTCAGTCTGTCGCCATGGCGGCGGATCTGCTGGCGATTGCTGTCGCTGAACTGGGCTCGATTGCCGAGCGACGTCTGGATCGCCTGATCAACCCGACCATCAGCAACCTGCCAGCGTTTCTGGTCAGCCAGCCGGGGGTCAACTCGGGGATGATGATCGTACAGTACGTCGCGGCGTCCTTATGCGCAGAAAACCGCCAACTGGCGCAACCGGCAGTGACCGACAATTTTGTCACCTCGGGTTTGCAGGAAGACCACTTGAGCATGGGCACCAACGCGGCGCTGAAGCTGCACAAGGTGCTGGATAACACTACGCAGATCCTGGCGATCGAGTATTTGCTCGCGGCACAGGCCTTCGAGTTTTTGAAGCTCCAGCGCTTTGGCGTCGGCACCGATGCCGCCTGGCGGGTGCTGCGCGAAGCAGTCCCGCCCTACGACGAAGACCGCTGGCTGGCCCCGGATATTGCCAGCAGCGCCAAGGTGCTCAGGAGTGAAGCGTTGCTGGAAAGAGTGTTTCGCCAGTGCCGGTCGGCAACAGTCGATGTCTCGCGAGGCGAATCCAATCTTATGGAGCACACCACTCATGTGGGAGCTGAGCCTGGTCTGGGCGGCATTCCGACGATAAGACTGGACGCGGTATGACTTTAGATTGAGTCGCCTATATCGCGGGCAAGCCCAGCTCCCACAAAGGAATGCGTCCCCCTGTGGGAGCGCCACCCCGGCTGCTCCAACATGAGATCGTGTTCTCCTGTGGGAGCCGGGCTTGCCCGCGAAGAACGATGACTCGATATTCCTGACAAAACAGATGCGGCAAATGTGATGACGTCCTCCCGGCTAAAGCCAGTCCTACGGATGCGTGTCGTCCGTAGGAGCGGCTTTAGCCGCGAGGGGCCACAAACGTATAGACATCCATGACACCGGATGTCAGCCAAGCGACACCCGACAGGCCAATGATTTGGCCGACGCGACCCAGCAGGTATCCTTGCGCGCCTGAGTACCTGGCAGTTCGCTGGAAAGAAACCGGATTGGATTGAAATGACGTCACAGCAAGGTTTGAAACGCGGGCTTTCGGCCCGGCACATTCGCTTCATGGCACTGGGATCAGCCATTGGCACCGGCCTGTTCTACGGCTCGGCTTCGGCGATCCAGATGGCAGGCCCGGCCGTTTTGCTGGCCTATCTGATCGGCGGCGCAGCCGTGTTCATGGTCATGCGCGCCTTGGGTGAAATGGCCGTGCACAACCCGGTGTCCGGCTCGTTCGGCGAATACGCCAGCACGTACCTAGGCCCAATGGCGGGCTTCGTGCTCGGCTGGACCTATGCCTTTGAAATGATCATTGTCTGCATCGCTGACGTCACCGCGTTCGGGATCTACATGGGTTTCTGGTTCCCGGAAGTCCCGCGCTGGATCTGGGTACTGGGCATTGTGTTCCTGATCGGCGCGCTGAACCTGTGCAACGTCAAAGTCTTCGGCGAGACCGAGTTCTGGCTGTCACTGCTTAAAGTCGGCGCCATTGTCGCGATGATCGTCGCCGGGCTCGGGCTATTGCTGTTCGGCGTAAACCTGTCAGGCAGTGGCGAGACGGTTTCCAGCATCAGCAATCTGTGGACCCATGGCGGTTTCATGCCTAATGGCATCGGCGGCCTGATCGCCTGCTTTGCGGTGGTGATGTTCGCGTTCGGCGGCATCGAAATCATCGGTATCACAGCGGGCGAAGCCAAAGACCCGCAACGCACTATCCCGCAGGCCATCAACTCGGTGCCGCTGCGTATTCTGCTGTTCTACGTCCTGACGTTGTTCGTGCTGATGTCCCTGTTTCCGTGGTCGCAGATCACCAAGGCCAACAGCCCGTTCGTGCAGATCTTCTCCAGCCTCGGCCTGCCATGGGCGGCTGCGCTGCTTAACGTGGTGGTGATTTCCGCTGCGGTGTCGGCGATCAACAGCGACGTGTTCGGCGCCGGTCGCATCATGTATGGCCTGGCGCAACAGGGTCAGGCACCGGCGGCGTTCTCACAACTGTCTAAACAAGGCGTGCCATGGATGACCGTGCTGGTGATGGGCGTCGCGCTGCTGATCGGCGTTCTGCTGAACTACCTGATCCCGGAAAACGTGTTCATGGTCATCGCTTCAATTGCGACCTTCGCCACCGTGTGGGTCTGGCTGATGATTCTGCTGACCCAGGTCGCCATGCGCCGCAAGATGAGCCGCGAAGAAGCGGCGCAGCTGCAATTCCCGGTTCCGTTCTGGCCCTACGCCCCCGCCGCGGCCATCGCCTTCATGCTGTTTATATTCGGCGTGCTGGGCTATTTCCCGGACAACCGTATCGCGCTGATCGTTGGCGCAGGCTGGGTTGTGCTGTTGATCGCGGCCTACTTCATATGGGTCAAACGCTCTGAACATTCGCCTCCCACCCATCGGTAACCCAGGAGACTGGACATGAAAACGCTCTGGAAACACTGTCACGTAGCGAGCATGGCTCACGGCAAATACTCGATTATCGAGGATGCCGCCATCGTGACGTCTGGAGCGTTGATCGAATGGATCGGGCCTCAATCGGCTCTTGTTGAAACAGCTTACGACAGTGTCATCGACTTGAACGGCGCGTGGGTCACGCCGGGGCTGATCGACTGCCACACTCACACGGTGTTCGGCGGCAACCGCAGCGGTGAGTTTGAACAGCGTCAGCAAGGCGTGAGTTATGCCGAAATCGCCGCTGCCGGTGGCGGCATTGCCAGTACCGTGCGCGCGACTCGCGCTGCCAGTGAGGACGAGTTGTACACCAGCGCCGAGCGTCGTCTGCGGCATTTGCTCAGGGATGGCGTGACCACGGTGGAAATGAAGTCCGGTTACGGCCTGGATCTGGCCACCGAGCGCAAACTGCTGCGGGTCATCCGCCAACTGGGCAACAGGCTGCCCGTGACGGTGCGCAGCACCTGTCTGGCCGCCCACGCGCTGCCCCCGGAATACGCCGACCGCGCTGACGACTACATCAATCACATCTGCAGCGAAATGCTGCCTGCATTGGCCGAGGAAGGTTTGGTCGATGCGGTAGATGCGTTTTGTGAGTACCTGGCGTTCTCCCCGGCGCAAGTCGAGCAGGTTTTCATCACCGCCGGGCAATTGGGCTTGCCGGTGAAACTGCATGCCGAGCAGCTTTCGCCGTTGGCGGGCTCAAGTCTGGCGGCGCGTTACAAGGCGTTGTCGGCGGATCATCTGGAGTTCATGACCGAGGCTGATGCCATTGCCATGGGCGCGGCTGGAACCGTCGCAGTGCTGCTGCCGGGGGCTTATTACTTTCTGCGCGAGACTCAATTGCCGCCGATGGATGCGCTGCGCAAACATGGGGTCGATATCGCGATTGCCACCGACCTCAACCCCGGCACTTCGCCCGCGCTGTCGCTGCGCTTGATGCTGAACATGGCGTGCACGCTGTTCCGTATGACACCCGAAGAAGCCCTGGCCGGGGTTACGATCAATGCAGCAAAAGCCCTAGGTCTGGGCGAAACCCATGGCTCGCTGGAAGTCGGCAAAGTCGCCGACTTCGTCGCCTGGAACATTGAGCGCCCTGCTGATCTGGCGTACTGGCTGGGTGGAGACCTGGATAAACGCATCGTCCGCCACGGTGTTGAATCGCTGATTTGAGCCGCGTCCCCCTGTAGGAGCGACCGGGGTGGCGCTCCACCTTGCCCGCCATGGCGTCGGCACATCCAACGTCGATGACGCCTGTCACAACGTCATCGCGGGCAAGCGCGCTCCTACAGGGGGGCACTACAAAACTGTTAGACAGGAGAGATTCATGGACAACGTTCTGAAGTTTTCTCGCGGCCGTGTGCCGCTGTTGATCAGCATGCCCCACGCCGGTTTGCGCCTGACGCCTGCAGTCGAGGCAGGTCTGGTGGATGAAGCGCTGAGCCTGCCAGACACCGACTGGCACATCCCGCAACTCTACGATTTCGCCGCAGAACTGGGTGCCAGTACCTTGGCCGCCGAGTATTCGCGCTTTGTGATCGACCTGAATCGTCCTTCGGATGACAAACCGCTGTACGCCGGGGCGACCACCGGGTTGTTCCCCTCGATCCTGTTCGACGGCGTGCCGTTGTTCAAAGAAGGTCTGGCACCGAGCGCTGAAGAGCGGATGACATATCTGGAGCGGATCTGGACGCCTTATCACCAGACACTTGAGCAAGAGCTGGCGCGCCTGAGAGACGAATTCGGCTATGCCCTGTTGTTTGATGCCCACTCGATTCGCGGACACATCCCACATCTATTCGAAGGCCGCTTGCCGGACTTCAACCTGGGCACCTTCAACGGCGCCAGCTGCAATCAAGAGTTAGCCAAGCGTCTGGAAGCCACCTGCGCTAAAGCCGGTGATTACAGCCACGTGCTGAACGGCCGTTTCAAAGGCGGCCACATCACCCGTCACTACGGCGACCCGGCCAATAACATCCACGCCGTGCAACTGGAACTGGTGCAGGCGACCTACATGGACGAGTTCGTACCGTTCCACCACCGCCCGGATCTGGCTGAGCCGACGCGGGTGGTGTTGAGGCAGTTGGTTGAAGGGATGATTGAGTGGGGGAAAATTAAATACGGTTGCTAAGCCTGCACTGCCCCTGTGGGAGCCGGGCTTGCCCGCGATAAGGATGAACCCGATTCGCCTTGGATCACCTACAGCCTTATCGCGGGCAAGCCCGGCTCCCACAAAGGACCGCATTTACTAACGGTTACTTCTTCAGCAACCGCAACCCGTTGAACACCACCAACAAACTCACGCCCATATCCGCGAACACCGCCATCCACATTGTGGCCATGCCAGCAAAGGTCATCGCCAGGAAGATCGCTTTGATAAACAACGCAAGGAAGATGTTCTGCTTCAAAACCGCCGACGTCCGGCGCGACAGCTGAATAAACGCCGGGATCTTGCGCAGATCGTCGTCCATCAAGGCAACATCCGCCGTCTCAATCGCAGTGTCCGTCCCGGCTGCCGCCATGGCAAAGCCAATCTCGGAACGCGCCAGCGCAGGTGCGTCGTTGATGCCGTCGCCGACCATGCCGACTCGATGGCCTTTGGCGTAGAGCGCTTCGATAGCCTCCAGCTTGTCGCTTGGCATCAGGTTGCCCTGAGCCGAATCAATACCCACCTGTGCAGCAATCGCCTTGGCGGTGTGCGGGTTGTCACCGGTCAGCATCAGGGTTTTAACGCCCAGCTCATGCAGTTGCTGGATCGCTTCGCGGCTGCTTTCCTTGACGGTATCGGCCACCGCAAACAGTGCCAGCGGGCCAGACTTGTCCAACAGCAGCACAACGCTTTTGCCCTGCTGCTCCAACGCATCAAGCTGCGCTTCCAACTCGGGAGAGCAAAGGCCCAGCTCTTCCACCAGGCGATGGTTGCCCAAATGATAAAGCTCGCCATTGATCTCGCCACGCACGCCGCGCCCAGCCAGCGCTTCGAACGCAGTGACTTCATGGCCATCAACGTCTTGCCCGGCCGCCTTGGCAATCGCTTGGGAAACCGGGTGATCAGAGCGCCCTGCCAGACTCGCCGCCACACCGGCAACCAGATCCGCCGCGGTTGACTCCAGCAAGACAAAATCGGTCTGCACCGGCTTGCCGTGGGTGATCGTGCCGGTCTTGTCCAGAGCCAGGTAATCAAGCTTGTGGCCCATTTCCAGGTACACACCGCCCTTGATCAGGATGCCCCTGCGCGCCGCAGCTGCCAGCCCGCTGACAATGGTCACCGGCGTGGAAATCACCAGTGCACAAGGGCAAGCCACCACCAGCAGGACCAGCGCGCGGTAGATCCAGTCGAACCAGGCCGCGCCCATAAACAGCGGAGGAATGATCGCTACGCCCAGCGCGAAGATGAACACCGCCGGGGTGTAGATGCGCGAGAAGCTGTCAACGAAACGCTGAGTAGGCGCCCGAGAACCTTGAGCCGCCTCCACCGCATGAATGATCCGCGCCAGCGTCGAGTTATTGGCCGCCGCAGTGACGCGATATTCGAGCGAGCCGGACTGGTTAATGGTCCCGGCAAAGACTTTGTCGCCGATGGTTTTCTCAATCGGCAGGCTTTCACCGGTAATCGGCGCCTGATCAATCGTCGAGTTACCTGCTACCACCTCGCCATCCAAAGCAACGCGCTCACCCGGCTTAACCCGGACGATGGCGCCTAATTCGATGTTTTTGGCTTCCAGCT
The DNA here is from genome assembly GCF_032582135.1 of Pseudomonas syringae group sp. J309-1. Classification (NCBI taxonomy): domain Bacteria; kingdom Pseudomonadati; phylum Pseudomonadota; class Gammaproteobacteria; order Pseudomonadales; family Pseudomonadaceae; genus Pseudomonas; species Pseudomonas syringae group sp. J309-1. The sequence continues at coordinate 25,398 of NZ_JAWHNU010000067.1, forward strand.
CCAGCCATTGACCGTCCGCCTGTTTCACGGTCGCCAACTCAGGTGTGAGCTGCATCAAACCGCTGATAGCGTTGCGCGCTCGGTCCAGAGATTTTGCTTCAATCAGCTCAGCGACGGTGAACAGGAACATCACCATCGCTGCTTCCGGCCATTGCCCGATCAACACTGCGCCCGTTACGGCAATACTCATCAAAGCGTTGATGTTCAGGTTGCGGTTCTTAAGCGCGATCCAGCCTTTTTTGTAAGTACCCAGCCCACCGCTGAGGATGGAAACCAGCGCCACAATGGCCACGACCCAATCCGACGCGAATGAACCGAAGTGGATGACTTCAGCGGCCAGCGCGGTGACGCCGGACAGCGCCAGCGGCCACCAGGATTTTTTAACCACCGGAGCCGGCGTTGACTCTGCGCCTTCCTCAATCGGTTCGGCCTGCATGCCCAACGAAGCGATGGCGTCGCGAATCGGGTCGGTGGACGGCAGTTCGTGCCAAACGCCGAGCATGCGATTGATCAGGTTGAATTCAAGTTTCTGCACGCCCGCCAGTTTGCCCAGCTTGTTCTGGATGAGGGTCTGCTCCGTTGGGCAATCCATTTGCTCGATACGGAATGTGCTCAGTTGCGCGCCGGATGCAGGGGCGTCCGTGAACGAGACCATCGCAGGCGAGACTTTCGACGAACAGCAGCCGCCGTGACCATGCTCGGCCTTGCCGTGATCATGCTGAGAATGGTCGTGGCCTTCATGGTCATGCTTTTCGTGATCGTGGCTATCGTGATCGTGCTTGTCGTGAACAGGGGTCAACTGGCTCATGGTCCGGTCCTTTATCGTGCTTGTTGCCAAGTGAACACCCTGTAGCCACTATAGGGTCAAGCACTGAAACAGGATCGACGACGATGAAGATTGGCGAGCTGGCAAAATTGACTGACGCGCAGGTGGAAACCATCCGTTATTACGAGCGCGAGGGCCTGCTTCCGGCACCTGCGCGTAGCGATGGCAACTATCGGCTGTACACTCAGGCACACGTGGAGCGACTGACCTTCATCCGCAATTGCCGCAGCCTCGACATGACCCTTGAGGAAATCCGCAGCCTGCTGCACCTGCGCGACAGTCCGCAAGATCAGTGCGTGAGTGTTAATGCGCTGATTGATGAGCATATCCAGCACGTCAACGACCGCATCGCCAGCCTGCAAGCCCTGCAGACACAGCTACTGGACTTGCGCCAACGCTGCAGCGACGGCGCACCGGATCATTGCGGGATTCTGGATCGACTGGAAGTCAGCGGCAGCGTGGTGACCGCTGATGTGGAGCACTCCCATGTGGGCAGGAGTCATGGGCATTGAGGCGATCGCGAGGCCTCGCGCATTCTCTGTGGGAGCAGAGCTTGCTCGCGATGCAGATTACTCGGTATGTCTGATACACCGAGGCGCCTGAATCGCGGGCAAGCCCGGCTCCCACATAAAAGCATCAATGCAACGCCTTAAACCGCCATCGGCGCGGTCATCGCCGGGTGATGCTCGTAACCTTCCAGCGAGAAGTCTGAAGGCTCGATCTGCTCCAGCCACTCCGGCTGATACACACCAGTCTTGGCAAACTCCGGCACGCGGTCGGAAATCACCAGTTTCGGCATCGGATACGGCTCACGAGTGAGCTGTTCATTGAGCATGTCCAGATGGTTTTCGTAGACATGGGCATCGCCGATGAAATACGTGAACCAGCGCGGCGTGTAGCCCGTCAGACGGCCGATCAGGCTGAGTAGCGCAGCACCCTCGGTCAGGTTGAACGGCGTGCCGAGCCCAAGATCGTTGGAGCGGATGTACAGCGTCAGGGAGATTTCTTTGGTCTCCTGATTCGGGTGGAACTGATACAGCAGGTGGCAAGGCGGTAAAGCCATTTCATCCAGCTGCGCGCAGTTCCAGCCGTGGAACAGAATGCGGCGGCTGCCCGGATCCTTGATGATGGTGTCGACACACTGGCGAATCTGATCAATGGCCTTGTACAGGACCACGTAAGGCTGACCGTCTTCCTCGGACTGAGCGATCTGCTGATAGCCCTGGCTGATCGCCAGTTCGATGGCTTTCGGATTACTCAGGTCAATGCGCTTGTAGGCAGGCCACTTGCGCCATTGCACGCCGTAGATTTCGCCCAGATCGTCTTCGCCCTTGCGGAACGGGTTGTCCAGCCATTGGGCGTTCTCGTTGGCGTTCTGATCCCAGACTTTGCAGCCCAGTTCACGAAACTCGGCGGCGTTGTTCACGCCGCGCAGGAAGCCGACCATTTCGCCAATGGCCGACTTGAAGGCCATACGCCGGGTAGTAATCGCCGGGAAGCCTTCCTTGAGGTCGTAACGCAGCATCGCGCCTGGAAAACTGATGGTTTTCACACCGGTGCGGTTGGCCTGCAACGTGCCGTTCTTGATGACGTGGGCGACCAGATCCAGATATTGCTTCATAAATTACCTGCTTCGGTGAATCCGCCGGGCTGCAACGCCCGACGTTTCGGTGTTAGACCGCCGCGTTCTTGCCAGCGGGAGCGCGGTTGTACGCCAGCCAGACCAGCACTGCACCGGCGATGATCATTGGCAGGCTGAGGATCTGCCCCATGGTGACCCAGCCCCACGCCAGGTAGCCCAGTTGCGCATCGGGCATCCGTACGAATTCGACCAGGAACCGGAACAGTCCATAAAACAGCGCGAACATGCCGGAAATAGCCATCGTCGGACGAGGCTTGCGAGAAAACAGCCAGAGAATGATGAACAGCGCGACGCCTTCGAGCGCGAACTGATAAAGCTGCGAAGGATGACGCGGCAGTTGCGCCGGATCGCTGAACGGCGGGAAGACCATTGCCCACGGCAAATCGGTCGGCTTGCCCCACAACTCGGCATTGATAAAGTTACCGATACGTCCTGCACCCAGACCAATCGGCACCATGGGCGCGACGAAATCCATGAGTTCGAAGAACGACTTGCCATTGCGGCGGCCGAACCACCACGCCGCGATCATCACGCCGACGAAACCGCCGTGGAACGCCATGCCGCCCTTCCAGACTTCGAAGATCAACAGTGGATTGGCGATGTACGCGGGCAGATCATAGAACAGCACATAACCCAGCCGCCCACCGACGATCACGCCCATGGCCAGCCAGAAAATCATGTCGGAGAGCTTTTCCTTGGTCCAGGTTGGATCAAAGCTGTTCAAGCGCCGCGATGCCAGCAGCCACGCGCCGCCGATACCGACCAGGTACATCAAACCGTACCAGTGTATTTGCAGCGGGCCGATAGCCACCGCCACCGGGTCAATCTGCGGGTAAGGCAGCATTGCAACTCCTTAAATGGGAACGCTCTCGCGAGCACTTAACCAGACACACTAAAGCAGGAAACATAAACCCGCGCTGAACAGCTATTTGGCCGGGCATGACGAAAAGAGACCGGCATGTTACCGGAGCAACGCCCGGCGCTCTAGCGGCGTGCGATGGATGCAAACCTCATGTGTGAGTAAAGTGGCTCAAAAAGGAGTACTGCATGTGTCTGATCGCTTTCGCCTGGCGCCCCTCACACACACAGCCGCTGATCGTCGCGGCCAATCGTGACGAGTTCTATGCGCGCCCGACCCAGCCCCTCGCGCAGTGGGCGGACGCACCTCAGGTCTACGCCGGACGGGACCTTGAAGCTGGCGGAACCTGGCTTGGTATCACCGCAGACGGGCGCTTTGCGGCTCTGACCAATATTCGCAACCCGAGCTTGCCACTGGGGCATAGATCACGAGGCGAACTGGTTGCTCAATTTTTGACCAGCGATATTTCGATTGAAGATTATCTCGTAGAGGTAGCGAACAGAGCGGCCGAATACGGCGGTTTCAATTTGCTGGTGGGTGATCGTCAGCAGTTGTACTACCTCAACAGCTCCAACCCTGAACCGCGTCGGCTCGATGAGGGTGTTTATGGTCTCTCCAACGCAGGACTGGATACGCCATGGCCAAAGGTCAAGAAAGCCAGAGCTGCACTGAGCACCCAACTGGATGATCCGAATCCACTGGCACTCATGGCCTTATTGAGCGACCCGATCACCGCCCCAACCACTGAGCTGCCTGATACGGGCGTCAGTCTGGAGACCGAAAAGCTGCTGTCGAGCCTGTTCATCGCCAGCCCAAATTACGGCACCCGGGCCAGCACCGTGCTGATCGTCAATGCTGACGGCAGCCAACACTTCATCGAACACAGCTTTGGGCCGTATGGCGGGAGACTGGGTGAGGTGGAGTTGAAGATCTAATACAACTCAATAGCTGGAATGCAATCTCTTGTGGGAGCTGGGCTTGCCCGCGATACAGAGCACTCGATATGCCTGATACACCGAGGTGCCTGAATCTGCAGTGGTCAACTTTTTCCGGACACCTCAATCGGTGATTGTCAGGCTGCTTGCCGCTCATATTGATTGGGCGGTACATAGCCCAGTTTCGAGTGCAATCGCCCCTCGTTGTAGAACCGCACGATGTAGTCCGTGATGTCCTTTATCGCTTC
>NZ_JAWHNU010000068.1:0-29552 GCF_032582135.1 Pseudomonas syringae group sp. J309-1
CCAATGGCGACCACGATTGAAGATTACGAAGCGCTGTTGCCGTGGAACTGCTCGCCGGTGTCGCCCAGCTAAGCGCGTTACCCATCTTGAAGTCGGTGGGGTTTATGGAGCGCTTACGTAGATGGATTTTCGAAAGTCCAAGGGTTTGGGGTAGAAGTACACTTTTTCGACTTTGGCGTTGGGTCGCATCATGGCGGGGCTGGCTCCAAAAAGAGAATCGGGAGCGCAGCATTCAGGATCAAATGTGGGCTTGGACTGCGGGGGTTCATGGATCACCTACTAACGTCAAACCCTCGGAAAGGCAAGTACGCTAATCAACAATACGTCCTTGGGGTCCACCCCCCTATTTAAACGAAGCGACTCACACCTGCTCACAAGCTTTATCCCTCGATGAGCAGGATGAACGAGCGGCGCAGCGCATCCACTACTTCTGAATCAAAGTACGGGAACAGAGTTCTGATCGGTAGGCGTACTATCAATCTCTTCTCCGTCTAACTTCAAGCTAGACGTTTTCAACCCCGCGTATCTAGATAATGGACAAAATATTCTTTCAAACGCGTGAGCGGTAGTGCCATCTTGCATTCCATTCTCTTGAGGAAACACCAGATAAGTAGGTGAGAGTCTCTTGAGAGGAGAAAGCGCTTTCGGAGAAAACCAAAACATCGAACCAGCAAAAAAACCTAAAGGTGGATGGCCATCATCAGGGATAACACCCAAAGTAGACAATACACAACCTACAGTAACTTTGTTTGCCCCCCAAAAACGCTCATTACTTAGATAGTACTGATGCGGCCCGATGATACCAACGTCTCTACTCTCGAATAGACCTACAATCTTGGCAATATCTCGCGACGATCCCATCAGCGACCCATAGATACTTTTTCTCCACTCATTACCCGCCGCGCTATATTTGCTTTTTTTAGAGTGCAGTTTCAGGACCGCTAGATAGTTGTCGAGGGCGCCGCTCAAATAGAGCGAAAGAAAAGGCCCGATATCCCTCCCTCGGTTTTCACTCACATGAACCGTAATGCTAGTCGCTACTTTAGAAGCGTGATCAATGATAGAACTCACATCGCCTTCAAACGGAGTGGTTATGTATAAATCAAATGGCTCTACGATACATTTTAGGTAGCGCAAGATTTCGTCAAGTAAATCGTAATAGTACAGATGGATAACAACCGCCAATCTAACGCCTTTGACGTGCGCGCGCCCCCACTGCACAGAACGGTAATTAGGTAGGGGCGATGCGCCTACACTGAATTCAGAAAGGCCATGATCATTCAATCTGTAGCTAGCCTTGGAGGCTACGAGCGACAACTCTATTTCTTTAGCAAACCTTTCAGGTATGCGCTCCTTGAAAAGTGATAGATCTAAATTGTGAGGATTAGTTCTAAGTACTTCCGATTTTACCAACCCAAACCTATCTGATATTTGCTGAAATGCAAAATGCGTCCAATTAATGGCGTTAATATCTTTAAATACACTTAAATTTAAAAAGCTCCATACAGATGACTTAGCCAGCAAAATCTTAACCCATTTGAATCGTGCCGACAAACTTGTGAAAATATCCGGTCGATACAGTACCGTTACCGAAACATCATTTTTTTTCAACAACGAGGAAAATCCGATTTCATAGTTAAAAATTATCTCGAATTTGCTGTTTAATGGTTTGATATCCGATAAGTATTTTGAAAACCATTGGGAGCTTAATACGTCACCCCCTAACATCATCATATAAGATTGCAGATGCCACTCAAACTGTTTAGATTCCGTAAGCCCCACAATATTGTTTGAGCTCACTTTAGCCACCATCATTTCTAGAAGCGTCAGAAATTTTGGCTCTGAAGTTAAGTAATAACTAGAATTAGTGATCAGCAAACAACCAACATTAAAATTACGCAGGGCAAATATGATACCAACTTTGTAGCTGTAAAAATCATAACCTATGTTAGGCCTCCGTATCAAGGTAGTCTTGAAAAAACCCTTAAGGGCCTCATCGTCAACATCGCTAGTTGTGACGAGTACTACTCTATCGAATAATGTCTCCAAGCAAGTGATGACTTGCTTGAAATTTTGTTCCAATCTGTTGTTCAAATCAAAATGAGCAACAATAGCGACTTTCTCTCTCATATCAACCTCGGATACGCCGAGCTAATAAATAAGCAGACCTTGCAGTCTTGTAGAGAAAAGGCCACTTGGCCAAGCGCGCAGAAATTTTGTGTGCCAGGTTACCTACCGGTTTATAATTTCGTAGCGCTTCAGTGATCTTTTCTGATTCCGCGCTGGAAGTCACTGACTTGGCGTTTTTTAACATCTCCGCGGTCAAGCTTGCATATAACGCCTCTCTCTCGTCGGTAGTATTTTTAGGCTCACCTATGTTATATGAAGAGCGCAGCGTCTCTTCTAGATAGGCTAATCCCCATTCTTGATCCGGCTCAAGGTGGCAACCCTCGCCCCATTCATTCCAAGCATTGATAAAAATGAAATTGTCGCTGTTATTTGCACTTTGCTCACGCGTATACGCACGCAAATATCTCAACCAGTATCCAAATAATGTAGGCGTCGCATTCACTACCGTTGTTGGCGTCAGTTGCCTGCGAGCCGTATTATCCCAGCTGGGAATAATACCTCTGTATAGCTTATAGCTAGGCACTTCACGCTTGGCGCTTTGTGCGATCATTTTAAAATAATCCACCACCCCACCACTAAAGCCCGGCGTTGTAAATTTAGGCATTACGTCAGGGACACTTTGAGGCCCATTAAACTTGTGAGGGGGAAACTCTACTAACGCATCGGCATTAACTTCTTCCGGACTGTTAATATCGTAAAAATCGACGACGGCAATATGTAAACCCGGAAAACCATGCTGGACAGCGAGCGATCTCCACTTACCAAAGGATGCACTTGGATCTGGCATACTTTTGGCGCGATAGACAACTAACATGGGTTTACCGTCAACTAATATGTAACGGGAATCTTTAAAATACTCGAGCAGCGATAATATAAAATTTTCATCGTCTTCATCAGCATAATTTTGACCCAGCAATACGCTTTTTTCATCGCCTGACCAAGTTCGTGTCCAATTTTCATTGGCCCAACACAGGCAGAACTTGATGTCTATATCTGATTTGAGAAAATTTTCTACCGGTTTTTCGAGAATACGGCGCCCGCTAAACCAGTAATGATAGAAGCAAAACCCGTATACACCATAAAGCTTGGCCATCTCAGCCTGCTCGTACATGACGTCAGGGTGCGTAAGGTCGTAGAAGCCAAGTTCTCTAGGTATGTGAGGCTGGTAATGCCCCTCAAAATTAGGTTTCCCCTTGGCGACATTAGTCCACTCAGTAAAACCTGGCCCCCACCACTCAGAATTCTCAGCAGTACGATGGTACTGCGGCAGATAAAAAGCCAGCAGTTTACTTAGATCCTGCGTTACCTGAGTGTCGGCCGGATCTATCAGGTCGTGGCGCGTCGAAAGCGCATCGAAGGATGGGGTAGTCTCAGTCATAAAAGGATCTCTTAATTATCTATGTAGCAATCACCAAAAATTAGAAAACGTATCACTTTAATAACTTCAGTTTTGCCAAAAGCCGCCACGATTTTGATTTTTTGATATTTTGTAATTCTGCGTTAGACATCAGCAACTCATTCTGGGTTTGAGCTAGGTTAGATTCTGTCTGCTCTTGGTCGGCCTTGGCTTGATTGAAACTAGATTCTACATGTTCGTATTCCGCCCTCATTTGAGGGATCGTGACACCTTCAAGTTCCTCAATTTTACTTTGTTTCTCACGAACAATTTGCTGCAGCCAGAGCCGCTCGGCAAGACGCTCGCTCAGCGGTGCGACAGCCTTTATCGAGTTGATCAAGGTTTCATCATCTTTATAGACATTTCCTACTAATAAAACACCTAACCCATTACTATGGGAAAAATTATAGGACGGGTATAAGCCACATATTTCAGACCAAAATCTTTTAACTCCAAAACCTTCAGTATCGACGTCGGTATCATGAAATATTATGACACCTCGATCAGAAATTTTGGGCAGCCAAGTCATGTAATCATTTTTGACCGCGTCATACGTATGGAGCCCGTCGATATGAAGAAGATCTACGCTTTTGTCTTCAAATTGCGGCAGTGCGGTTTCAAATCGCATGCGCAGGTATGTAGAAAACGCTTTAAAATTTTCGTCGTTGTATTTACTGAAGGTGTCAAAGATCGCTTCGGAATAGCTTCCAGTATGCTCATCCCCTTCCCAGGTATCAATTGCTACACATTGCGTAGATAATTCTGCATCTTTGATCGCTTGACATAAAGCAAAATAGGAAGTACCCGAGTAGCTTCCAAGTTCAACAAACACGTTAGGTTCCAACGCCTTCGCGAGCCAAGCGGCAAAAGGGATATGCCCCAGCCAAGAAAGAGGGTGGGCGATATAATCTGGGTTGATAGCAAGTAAGTCTAATTCACCAGATTGATTTTCGATGTTCATTAAATGTTACCTTTATTCAACAAATTTATCTCAAGCATGGGTATGCCAACTATACCAGTTGACAAAGGATCATGGTGAGAACGAAACAAAAGCGCATCATGCACCCACTGGTGATGAATATGTTCAGTTTGTGTTCCCTCTGCGACAGCCACCGCAATGGAATAGTCACCTTGGGCTAGCCATGGCATCGGGAATTTGAATTCGGCGATAAAGCTGCTACCACGTGCTGATGTGATGGGGGCACTAGAGTAACTAATATATGTATTATCACCAAACAGCGTTTGGCCAAGACGGTCCTTCACATAGAACCCTACGATCGGACTAACCAACAACTTTAGTGAGACCACCTCAATGCGCAGCGTTACAACCTCGCCACCGACGACCCAACTCAATGCAGCACCGCTGCTATCATTTAGCGTGACGTTAAGAATTTTCGCACCACCCTGTCCAAACTCTTCGGTTTGTGTGGAGTTAAAACGAAAAACTTCCATGTCATTACGTTGATTGCTGGAATTTACAAAGTCTTGACGATGATCGCGCCAAATAGCGGGTTCTGTCGCTGTGATGTTTTCAATCACAGTGTTGTCTGCTGCCGGCAGGTCTGACACTTGGCTTTCAAACAGTGTAGCGAGATACATCTCAGCTACGGCCTTAGCGGGGCCATATCCTTTAATCTCACCTTTGTCCAACCATATCGCCCGGTCGCAAAGATTTATCACTGAACTTGTGTCATGACTGACAAAAAGAAGTGTGTGTTCTTTTTTGAAGGCTCTCAGAAATCTCATGCACTTTTGAGTGAACAAAGCGTCACCCACCGCAAGAGCCTCATCAATAATAAGTATATCAGCGTCTACATGAGCAATAATGGCGAAGGCTAAACGTACAAACATACCGCTTGAATAGGTTTTTACAGGTTGGTCAATAAAATCGCCGATATCTGCAAACGCTGTGATCAACTCAAATTTTTGATCAACTTCATTACGATGTAAACCGTAAAGCGCTGCCGATAAATAAACGTTTTCACGTCCGGAAAATTCGGGATTAAAACCAGCCCCCAACTCAAGTAAGGCCGCAACTTTTCCTTTTATTGCTATCGTACCCTCTGTCTGATTTAGCGTTCCGCAGATCATCTGCAGCAATGTAGACTTGCCGGATCCGTTTTTTCCAATGATGCCTATCGTTTCTCCCTTCCTGAGATCAAATGAGACATCTTTTAAGGCCCAAAATTCACGGTAGTATTTCTTTTTGGTACGAACGAACATTTGCATCAATCGCTGATGCGGACTCGCATAAATTGCAAAGCATTTGCTCAATCCATTGACACTGATAGAGATTGGGTTAGATGACATCAGCAAAACCTCGGCGAGTTTTTTGAAACCAGGCGAAACCTAACCATGCTATCAACATGCTAATTAGAATACTTATAAGAAGATGAGTAGGATCAGGGACACGACTTAGTAATAAAACATCTCTTGTTTGCTCGATTATCGAGGTCAACGGATTAAACCTTAAATAAAACTGAAACTTTAAAGGAAGCGAAGCGAGAGGATAAAAGACAGGGGACATGAACATCAATACTGTAGTCACAATACCTACCGTCTGCCCTACGTCACGAAGATAGACGCCTAACGATGATAGAAACCAACTCAGCCCCATGCACAGGAACACCAGTGGCAAAAGCACTACAGGAAGTAAGAGAGCAGTCCAAGTGAGAACATGATTTGTTAATAAAAAAAACGCGATCAAAACGACGAAGCTGATTGAGGCGTTAAAGAGAGCTGTTCCCATCACGGTCCAAGGCAATATATCCAATGGAAAAACTACGCGCTTCACATAGTTAGGGTTACCGAGAATCAATCCTGGCGCTCTGTTCACACATTCAGCAAAAATCCCATATACGATCATGCCAGTAAATAACATAATCGCGAAATCAGCTTTGCTTTGCTCGCCGTCCGGTGCTCCCGCTCCAACCCATCGAGCCTTAAAGACCACGCTAAACACAAAGGTATAAACAGCTAACATTAAGATGGGCGTCAGGAAAGCCCACAGAATTCCAAAAATAGAGCCTTTGTATCGGCTGCTAATTTCTCGCTGAGTCATTTGAGCGATGAGCTGACGATAGCGCTTTCCACTGCGGTACATTTCGATTGGCGTGACACTAAATTTTTCCATCTTTATTCGACACCTTCGAAAACATCGGCATGATTAAACAAACAAGCGTTTTGGTCTTTGTTAGAAAGCGATGGGGTTCCCGTAGTAGGCCACTCAACTCCTATGATGGGATCGTTCCAGACAACACTACGCTCATGCGCTGCAGCCCAATAATCAGTGGTTTTATAAAGAAACTCAGCCTCCTCGCTAATCGTGAGAAATCCGTGAGCAAACCCCTCTGGTATCCACAATTGTTTTTTATTATCTGCACTCAGGTATACTCCTACCCACTTTCCAAAGGTAGCCGACTGACGGCGCATATCTACAGCGACGTCAAAAACCTGGCCTTTAGCGACCCTTACTAACTTCCCCTGCGGTTGCTTAATCTGATAATGCAAACCACGCAGTACGTTTTTTGACGACTTTGAATGATTGTCTTGGACGAAATCTACCGAGTAACCTACCGCTTCATTAAATTTGCGCTGATTGAAGCTTTCGAAGAAAAATCCTCGATCATCACCGAAGACCTCTGGCTCAAAAAGAATGACTTCTGGTATTGCTAGCCGCACTGCCTTCATTGCGATCAACCCTTGAATGTGATCATTACTCTAAAAAAACCAGCCAGACGCAGTAGCAAATTGCCGTCATGCTACGAAATTTAAGGCTGCGTACAAATTCCATCAGCCTTTTGACCACCTTATGTGCCATCCATAATCCCCTGCTCCATGGAACCGCGCCATTTTGGCACCGGATTTGGCGAAACCCTATTCGCCTAAACCCTTACAGAAAGCTTGAAATTTTAACACGTTAGTCACCTTACCGCAGCGTATTGTCAGCCGACAACCTACCTGTTGGAGGTCGTGTATTCTACCTCCAGTTCCCCACGAGTAGCCTTCATCTCCAATTAGCAATGCCGTCGCCAAGACCCAGCACTAATATGATCTGAAGTTATAGATTAGGAATCTAAGGGTGGGCAACTAGCAACACTTTGTATTTGGAAGTTCCGCGCCCGACGTTCTAACTGCTGGGACCCAGCTTGATAAAGCCACTTCCTTTAACATGGTCACACGAATATACTTCTATATTGGATTAGCCAACAATCAACAATCAACAATCAACAATCAACAATCAACAATCAACAACTAAAGCTTGCCCAGCAATGCAGCTAAAAACAAACCTAAATTCCCCAATACTGTTTGACGATATATTCCACATCGTTTTAGATATAAAAAACGTCTGATCAATTTAGATGAACGCGCCTTCCTAAAGCATTCAAATCTAACTCCATTTTCGGGACTCATTCTAGAACTGACTGAGCTTAGCGCTGCAATATTTCGGTCATTCCAGCTTTGAGAGCGTCCGTTAAACATTGTACGAAGACGAACAACTCGTGCACCCCAACCCGTATTTGAACCAATAATATTAGCATCGTGCTGCCTGTATAGCAGTGTTGGCGTTAAATCATGAACGACTTCCCCCCCAACACCAGCAACGAGCAAGTAAACCCACCAGTCGTGAGCAACAATATCCAGATCGGGTCCAGCATGGAGTAAAAGATCGTGGGCCTGGCTATTGAACACCATTGTATTGCCTCCCCCGATACTTTGTACCAGTGCATTAGCGAAACTAGGCGCGCGCTTAAATGCGGGAGAAAATCCGATTGAGCTTCCGGCGCCATCGATTAACTCAGTCCGCGCAGAATAGAGCAAAGGAGTGTCGGACGGATATCTCTGCAGAACTGACAGTGCGGCTTCTAACTTGTTATTTCGCCAGATATCATCCTGATCAGCCCAGGCATAGAAGTGCGAACGATTGCGCACACTGCAGGTTACCGACAGAAAGTTGGCCGCAAAACCCCGCCTTGGACCCTGGCGTACATCAAGCTTTTCCTCCCCCCAGTTATCGCGATAGCGCTGCAATATCTCTAACGTTCCGTCTGTGGACCCATCATCTGAAACGATAACTGACCAATTAGCGAAGGTTTGGTTAGCGATGGAGTCTAATTGCTGAGCTAGAAACTGCTCGCCATTAAACGTACACATGAAAATCGTCACATGCGTCAACGGTGATATTCCTTCTACGCTGCTACAAGAGCCAGCAGTATCCGCAATTTTTTGATTAGCAAATGGAACAGAGACTACCACCTAGCACCCCAAGTAATAAATAAAAAACCGCACTGTTGAGGAGCGTCTAGCTTATAGCCGATCCCTTTAATACATCAGCAGGATCAGAAAAAAGCTCTCTCAATTCATGCATTACTGATCTCACCCCTTCACTCCAGTCCCAAGCAAACAGATGAAAAAGAAAGCAATCTTGTCGCGCCCTCGCCTTCGACATCTTGAGGCTTGAAGTGCTAGCAAAATGAGATCTCGTGTATTCATCTTTTTTTGAAATTGAACCGGTAATTGAGCTTCGTTCCCAGACAACTCGACAATCGCCTGAACCTGCGAAAACCACCAGCCGCTTCTGATCATTCTGTGTCGAGCAACAAACGACCTGATGCTAGTGTTCGCACCAAACTGGTTGCTGTCGTGCTGGCGATAGCGCATCGAAGGCTGGGGATCAATAAACCATTTAAAATTATGGCTCCGCGCAAACGCATAACAGTACCAATCGTGCAAACTGACTTCTTGCAGCTTCTCCCAGTTAGCCAGTATTGAAACCTTCAGACTCGCTACCAGCTTGCGACTCATTACATAAGTGCATCCCGGGCCCGCGGCTTCAAATAGATAATCCCAGGCCACCTGCTGCTGAGCCTTGTTTACCAGCTTGGTTCTGCCGTCTGGCCAGAAGGCGGTTACGTTGCTGGAGTAAGCATCTATATCGCGGCTTAGGATTGCCTGCGTTGCGCGAGAGAGCTTGTCCAGATCCCAGACATCATCCTGATCGGCAAACGCCACGAAGTCATAGTCAGAAAGGTCAACATCGCGGATTAGCCGGAAAAAGTTGCGCGAAGCCCCGCCGAACCTACCGGCTGGAGGAAGCGCCACTACAGCATCTTGCTTTCCAGAAAAATCCCGGCACCACGCCTCTGTGCCATCTGTGGATAGGTCGACACTAATATAAACAGTCAGGTCGACATCTATCTGGGCAAGGATCGAAGCAAGCTGCTCCTCGATCCATTCCATTCCGTTGTAGGCAGCCAGTAAAACAGCGACCTTGGGGTGCGTTACTGGCATGACGAATCAGGCCAGCAGCTTCTGGAGATACTGGCCATAGCCAGTTTTCTTCAAGGCCTCAGCCTGAACACCGAGCTGCTCTGCGCTTATCCAGCCATTGCTGTAAGCGATCTCTTCAAGGCAAGCTACTTTCAAACCCTGACGATGCTCAATGGTGTGCACAAAGTGACTGGCTTCCAGTAGAGACTCATGAGTCCCCGTATCCAGCCAGGCAAAACCGCGACCGAGCATTTCTACGTTGAGGGTCTGCTGTTCGAGGTAGGCGAGATTGACGTCGGTGATTTCCAGTTCACCGCGCTCGGAAGGTTTGATGTTCTTGGCGATCTCGACAACCTGGTTGTCGTAGAAGTACAAGCCAGTCACGGCATAGCTCGACTTCGGCTGCTGAGGCTTTTCTTCGATGCTCAGGGCTTTGCCGCTGGCATCGAACTCCACCACACCAAAACGCTCAGGATCAGATACGTGGTAGCCGAATACGGTAGCGCCGTGTTCCTGGGCGCTGGCAGAGCGCAGGTTTTCAGTAAAGTGCTGACCGTAGAAAATGTTGTCGCCCAGGATCAGGCAGCAAGGGTCATTACCAATGAACTCTTCACCGATGATGAAGGCCTGTGCCAGGCCATCAGGGCTTGGTTGTTCGGCGTAGGTCAGGCTGATTCCATACAAGCTGCCATCCCCCAACAACTTTTGAAAGCTCGGCAGGTCTTGCGGGGTGGAGATAATCAGAATCTCACGCATGCCGGCCAGCATTAGCACCGACAGCGGGTAGAAAATCATCGGTTTATCGTAGATCGGCAGCATCTGCTTGGAGACACCCAAGGTCAAAGGGTGCAGGCGAGTGCCCGAGCCGCCAGCGAGGATGATGCCTTTACGATTTACCTGACTCATTTTCTGAAACTTCCCTAATAGTTCGGAGTTACTACACGCAGCAGATCCAGCAACGTGTTGAGAAAGCTGTCATGGCATCTGACAGGATCTAATACATCGTTCAAGAATTAAGATGCGAGAGCTTTATGGCCCATCATAATCAACGGTTCTTTACGCCCACCAAGGGTAGGAACTGAACGGCTAAAAGCGCGTAGGATAACCTCCACCTTGATGTGCGACAACAAGGCCTCTTCAGAAGCAAAGACAGCGACAGTGCTAATCGCTGTCTTGCTCACCCGTTATTGCGGAACCGACAGCTTGAGCGCGCTCTTTTTCAGAGAGTATTTGCGCTCCAACACATCCCCCAGCACTTTTTTCGCACTCGCCTCGCCGTGAACCAATGTGATCTCTTCAGGCCATTCCTTCATCCCAGTCACGAAGCTGACCAGCTCTGACTGATCCGCATGAGCCGAGTAGCCACCGACCGTGGTAATTCCGGCCTTTATCTTGTATCGCTCTTTGTCGAGCTCAACGTAACCTTCTACGGGTCCATATTTCTGTATGGCGGCGCCGGGCGTCCCTTTGGCCTGATAGCCTACAAATACGACGTTGTGACGAGGGTCGCCCAGCATGGCCTTGAGGTAATTGACGATCCGCCCACCTGAGCACATTCCACTGCCCGCAATGACGATTGCCGGTCGGCCGGTGCTGGACAGGTAATTCACCACCATCTGGTGCTTGTCGTGGCTGTCAACGGTGATGAGTTGTTTGAACCCCAGAGGGTTGCGGCCTTGACTCAAGCGCTCTTGAGCTGCGGTATTCCAGTAGCCATTGAAGTCCTGGTAGACCTTGGTAAACCGGCTGGCCAACGGGGAATCGAGGATGACGGGCAATTGCGGCCAATCGATGGGCAGGCCATCAGCATCAACGGCGTCAAACGCGGGATCGCGGTCTTCGATCAGTGCTTTGCGGCGCAGGATATCTTCTATCTCAAACAGCAGTTCTTGGGTGCGACCGATGCTGAACGCGGGAATCAGGATCGTGCCGTGATCAGCTAATGCCTTGTCGATGACCTTTTCCAGGCGCGTCTGACGGCTACCGCGGTCCTCATGCAGACGATTACCGTAAGTGTTCTCAAGAATCACCAGGTCTGCCCGCTCGGGTGGCTCAGGGCTGATGAGCAGTGGATTGAGACGAGATCCCAGATCGCCGGAAAATACGATGCGCTTCTGTCGCGACTCAGTGGGGTACTGAACATCACACTCGACATAAGCAGAGCCGAGTATGTGGCCCGCACGCTGCAGCCTGACCTTTACAGCCAGCTCAGGGGTATCAATCAGCGCATGCCAGGTATTGAAGGGCAAAGCGATGGTTCGCTTCTGAACAATAGCCAGATACCGCTCAATCTGCTTGCTGTCATGAGCAAACTGATACTTCCAGGCATCTTAAAGGGTGAGCGGCAACATTTTTGCCGAAGGCTCGCTGCAGATTATTGGCCCCTCGTAGCCCGCAGCCAGAAGATCCGGAATACGCCCTACGTGATCGACGTGAACGTGGGTCAGGAGCAGTGCTTTTACTGTGTCTATCGCGAAATCAATTTTCGAATCCCGTCCTGGCCCGGTCACCTCCGAATATTCGAGGCGCAAACCACAGTCGACTAACATGCTATGGTGCTCGTCAAAGCTCACCTGATGACAGGACCCTGTCACACTCCGGACACCGCCATGATGGACAACTTCTGGATAACTCATGAATACCCTCGGCCTAAAACATCGCTAAAGCCTGAATTCGCACTGCACCGGTTCCAGCGCGCAATATCGACTTCAGACTGATCAAGCGGCCGCATTCTGCCGCCCTGTGATTCCTTTGCAAGGGCATGAGCCGTTGACGGTTTCGGCTGGAAATACCCCAAGCCGCGCACGGCGCTAAGGCACCACCCAGCAAACACGGGCGTAAAGGCGCAGAGGACAGGAATCAGTAGAATTTTCCGACAGGCAGGAGGTAACCGCTCCCACAAGAATTGCCGGGGAGGACTACACAAAGTGTCGGTAGGAATAAACGCAATGAACAAAGCTTTCAGCCGAGTACTACGTTCGTAGTTTCAGCGCTGAAGAGCTTTGCTGATGATAACCAAGGAGTACCTACAGAGCTGTAGATAGCCTTTGCTCAAATTGAGCGACGGTCCAGCTTCCGTTTTTTACGAAGTACGACGACCCATCCTAATAGCGGGCCGATGAGCATGCCCGCGAGCAGCGCAACAATGATCGGTATAGCGAGGAACAGCTCAGGCGAAGACCAACCCAAAAAGACCAGTGAGACCTTCTGTTGATTCTCCAGAATAAAAACGATCGTCGACACGATAAGCGCCAGCGCGACCACGGCCGCAATTACTCGTGTAAACATCCGCATCTGTTACTCCTATCGAGAGGCCACAAGGCCCTCTTCTTCGTCTTCGTTTACGCGATCACGCAGCTCTTTGCCCGGCTTGAAATGCGGAACAAACTTGCCGTCAAGGCTGACCGACTGGCCGGTTTTGGGGTTACGCCCTACTCGTGGAGCACGATAATGCAGGGAGAAGCTGCCAAAGCCACGGATCTCGATGCGGTCGCCTGTCGCCAGACACTGGGACATTTGCTCAAGCATGGTCTTGATAGCCAACTCTACATCCTTGGATGAGAGCAGCCCTTGATGGGTGACAATTCGTTCGATCAACTCCGACTTCGTCATATTTTTCCCTTCTTTTTCAAGCAGCTAGATAAGCGCTCCGAAGGTTTTAGCATGACTGGATGAATTTGAATAGCCCGAGTATTGACTTATGTGAGTTGGTCACAAATGAGGGATATTAGCCAGCGCGCGCCAGGCCGCGGAATACAAGTGATGCGGCCCGGATTCGCGTTCAGCCTTTGTGTGGTCGCTGCCGCCCGAATCCAGCAAGCCCCGAAAGCGAAGCGCAGCTATCGCGGGCAAGTCGGAATGCCGCTCACTCGCCCACAGATGGGTCATGACCTTAAGTTAAAGGAGCCCCGTGGGACCGAACTTATTCGGGAAGGCGGTATTTCAGGCCATGCATAGGCTGCGGATGTACCTGCCTAATCGCGAATGAATTCGCTCCCACCAGGAATGAATTTGCGAGCCAACATAGGCCACGCAAACCACGATGGAGAGCCTCCCTATCAAATCGCGCCCACAAAAAAGGGCGACCGAAGTCGCCCTTTTTCCAATGGTTAAGCAGAACTTAGTTCTGTTTTTCCATTTGAGCACGCAACAGGTCACCAAGAGTGGTAGGACCAGTGTTTTCTGCGGTCTCAGGCTTGCTACGCAGGCTTTGGATCGCTTCTTTCTCGTCTTCAACGTCTTTCGACTTGATGGACAAGCTGATCACGCGGCTCTTGCGGTCAACGCTGATGATCTTGGCTTCGATCTCTTCGCCTTCTTTCAGAACGTTACGCGCGTCTTCAACGCGGTCACGGCTGATTTCGGAGGCTTTCAGGGAAGCTTCGATGTCGTCGGCCAGAGTGATGATGGCGCCTTTGGCGTCAACTTCTTTAACGATACCGCGAACGATTGCGCCTTTGTCATTGACAGTGACGTACTCGGAGAACGGATCGCTTTCCAGCTGCTTGATACCCAGCGAGATGCGCTCACGCTCTGGATCAACAGACAGGATCACGGTGTCGAGCTCGTCGCCCTTCTTGAAGCGACGTACGGCTTCTTCGCCCACTTCGTTCCAGGAGATGTCGGACAGGTGAACCAGGCCGTCGATGCCGCCGTCCAGACCAATGAAGATACCGAAATCGGTGATCGACTTGATGGTGCCGGAGATTTTATCGCCCTTGTTGAACTGGCCAGAGAAATCTTCCCATGGGTTAGATTTGCACTGCTTGATGCCGAGGGAGATACGACGACGCTCTTCGTCGATGTCCAGAACCATAACTTCCACTTCGTCGCCGACTTGTACGACTTTCGAAGGGTGGATGTTTTTGTTGGTCCAGTCCATTTCGGAAACGTGTACCAGGCCTTCCACGCCTTCTTCCAGCTCTGCGAAGCAGCCGTAGTCGGTCAGGTTGGTAACACGCGCAGTTACGCGAGTGCTTTCCGGGTAACGAGCCTTGATAGCAACCCATGGGTCTTCGCCCAGTTGCTTCAGACCCAGGGAAACACGATTGCGCTCGCGATCGTACTTCAGCACTTTTACATCGATCTCATCGCCAACATTGACGATTTCCGATGGATGCTTGATGCGCTTCCAGGCCATGTCGGTGATGTGCAGCAGGCCATCGACGCCACCCAGATCGACGAATGCGCCGTAATCGGTGAGGTTCTTGACGATACCTTTGACTTGTTGACCTTCCTGCAGGGACTCGAGCAGAGCTTCGCGCTCGGCACTGTTCTCGGCTTCCAGCACGCTGCGACGCGAAACAACAACGTTGTTGCGCTTCTGGTCCAGCTTGATGACCTTGAACTCGAGCTCTTTGCCTTCCAGGTGAGTCGTGTCGCGCACTGGGCGGACATCGACCAAAGAACCAGGCAGGAACGCACGGATGCCGTTAACGTCGACAGTGAAGCCGCCTTTAACCTTACCGTTGATAACGCCCTTGACCACTTCTTCAGCTGCGAAAGCCGCTTCCAGAACAATCCAGCACTCGGCACGCTTGGCTTTTTCGCGGGACAGCTTGGTTTCGCCAAAGCCGTCTTCTACCGCGTCCAGAGCAACGTGAACTTCGTCGCCGATCTTGATGGTCAGATCGCCAGCGTCGTTGTGGAACTGTTCCAGCGGGATCAGGCCTTCAGATTTCAGACCAGCGTGAACCGTCACCCAGCCTGCCTGGTAATCGATATCAACGATGATAGCGGTGATGATCGAACCGGCCTGAAGGTTGAGGGTCTTTAGGCTTTCTTCAAAAAGTTCTGCAAAGCTTTCGCTCATTTTAATTCCTGTTGATCAAGGGCGAAGGATACGCCCATCTGCCACGTTCCAGACAACGTGGGTTACGTTCAAGTAAAAGAAAGCCTGCGGGACTATTTCTGGTCTCCCACATGCTTCTTTGTCACCCGGCGATATCGCGAAGCGCGATTTCACTCAGAATGCGTTCCAGCACCTGCTCGATGGACAACTCGGTGGAATCCAGCTGAATAGCGTCATGCGCTGGCTTGAGCGGGGCTACCGCTCGCTGGGTGTCACGCTCATCGCGTGCACTGATCTCATCTAGCAGACTCGACAGACTAACATCATCGCCCTTGGCCTTCAACTGCAAGTAACGTCGACGGGCACGTTCCTCGGCGCTGGCGGTCAGAAAAATCTTCAACGGAGCGTCCGGAAACACGACGGTTCCCATGTCGCGACCGTCTGCGACAAGGCCTGGCTCTTCCTGAAAAGCACGCTGGCGTTGCAGCAATGCATCACGCACCGCAGGCAATGAAGCCACCTGCGAAGCGCCGCTGCCGACCTGCTCATTGCGAATAGAGTGAGTAACGTCCTCACCTTCCAGAATGATCCGCTGCTCCTGCCCTGCCGTTCCGCTTACGAACTGCACATCCAGATGCGCAGCCAGCAGCTTCAAGGCCTCTTCGTTGGTCAGGTCCACGCCGTGGTTGCGGGCGGCGAACGCCAGCAAGCGATACAGCGCGCCGGAATCGAGCAGGCTCCAGCCGAGGCGTTTAGCCAGCAGCCCTGCAACTGTGCCCTTCCCGGAACCGCTAGGTCCATCAATGGTAATTACCGGTGCTTGAATTTTCACAACTGCCCCTCTTGCGCTACACGCATGCCGACTTGAGCGCTAAGCGCGAGAAAATTTGGGAACGACGTAGCGACGTTCGCACAATCATGGATCTGAATCGGCGCCGCTGCACGCAGCGCCGCAACACTGAAAGCCATGGCGATACGATGATCGCCTTGAGCATTAACCACACCACCACCTATCTGACCGCCATCAATGATAATGCCGTCCGGGGTGGGCTCGACACTGATGCCCAGAGTTAACAGACCGTCGGCCATGGCTTGAATACGGTCCGACTCTTTGACGCGCAACTCTTCAGCACCCCGCAACACCGTACGACCCTGCGCACAGGCGGCGGCCACGAAGATCACCGGGAACTCGTCAATGGCCAGCGGCACCAATGCTTCCGGGATCTCGATACCCTTGAGTGACGCCGAACGCACACGCACGTCAGCCACAGGCTCACCGCCCGCCTCGCGCTGATTCTCCAACGTAATGTCGGCCCCCATTAGACGCAGGATGTCGATGACACCTGTGCGGGTCGGGTTGATGCCGACATGTTCGAGCACCAGGTCGGAGCCTTCGGCAATGGACGCGGCCACCATAAAGAAAGCAGCAGACGAAATGTCGGCAGGCACTTCAATACGCGCAGCGGTCAATCCAGAGCCAGACGTCACAGAAACTTTCGCCCCATCGACCGTCACCGGGTGGCCGAAGCCACGCAGCATACGCTCCGTGTGATCCCGGGTCGGTGCAGGCTCGATCACTGTCGTAGTGCCCTGCCCGTAAAGGCCGGCCAACAACAGGGAAGATTTGACCTGAGCACTGGCGATTGGCATTTCATAGGTCACGCCATTGAGCGTTTGCCCACCCTTGATCTTCAAAGGCGGGCGCCCTTCCGCCGCGGTTTCAATCACTGCACCCATTGCCCGCAACGGCTCTGCTACTCGACCCATCGGCCGTCGCGAGAGCGAAGCATCGCCGGTCAATGTACTGTCGAAACTCTGCGCAGCCAGCAACCCGGCCAGCAAGCGCATGGACGTGCCGGAGTTGCCCAGATAAATCGGTCCGGGCGCAGATTTGAGCCCATTAAGCCCAACCCCATGGATCGTCAGGCGACCATGATGCGGCCCCTCGATCACGACCCCCATGTCACGGAACGCCTGCAGCGTTGCCAGCGCATCTTCACCTTCAAGAAAGCCTTCAACTTCTGTAACACCCTCAGCCAGAGAGCCGAGCATGATGGAGCGATGGGAGATGGATTTGTCACCCGGCACACGAACACGACCCGAAACGCTACCGCCTGGGCTGGCGAGAAATACCAGGTTCTCAGCCTCCACGGGCTCTACGTAGGCACGCTGGGCAAGGATCTTGCCGAAATGCTCACGTGCCATTCGCGCACGCGTGAACACACCTAATAGCTGATGACCATCACCCGCGACCATTGCGTCACGCAGCGCATCCAGATCCGTTCGAAACGTGTCCAGCGTGCGCAGCACAGCCTCACGGTTGGCCAGAAAGATGTCGTGCCACATCACCGGATCGCTGCCTGCAATCCGCGTGAAATCACGAAAGCCACCGGCCGCGTATCTGAAGATGTCGAGATTTTCGTTACGCTTGGCCAACGAATCCACCAGACCAAACGCCAATAGATGAGGCAAATGACTGGTTGCCGCCAGCACCTCATCGTGACGTTCGACCTCCATGTGTTCCACGTCAGCACCCAGTTCGGACCAGAGTCGATCGACCACCGCCAGAGCTTCAGGATCAGTCTCGGGCAATGGAGTAAGGATTACTTTGTGTCGTTTGAACAACTGCGCATTGGAAGCTTCGACGCCGCTCTGTTCGGAGCCAGCAATCGGATGCCCTGGAACGAACCTCGGTGGCATTGCGCCGAACGCCAGACGCGCAGCTCGAACCACATTGCCTTTGGCACTGCCAACATCGGTCAGCACTGCGTCGCCCAGGTCAAAGGTCGCCAGCAACGCCAGGACTTTTTCCATCGCGAGAATCGGCACAGCGAGCTGAATCACGTCAGCATCACGGCACGCCACAGCCAGATCCGCTTCACAGCGATCTACGACACCCAGCTCAACAGCCAGCTTGCGTGACTGGGGGTCGAGATCAACGCCGACCACCTCACCACACACGCCACTTTCACGAATGCCTTTGGCAAAAGACCCGCCGATCAGGCCAAGCCCGACGACCACCAAGCGCCGAATCATAGGTGGGTTTGGTTTCACTGAGATGACATCAATCACGCGCCAGAACCCTGGCCAATGCCTCGAGGAAACGAGTGTTTTCTTCCAACAAACCGATACTCACACGCAGATGATTGGGCATACCGTAGCCAGCGACGGGGCGAACAATCACACCTTCGCGCAGCAAACCTTGATAAACCGGACCGCTGTCACGTCCCAGGTCTACCGCAATGAAATTACCTTTGGAGGGAATCCAGCTCAGCCCGAGCAAGCGCAAACCGCCCTCAAGCTGCTCCATGCCGACTTCATTCAACTGGCGACTTTTAGTCAGGTATTCAGCGTCATCCAGCGCCGCGCATGCTGCGGCCAAAGCTAGGCTGTTGACGTTGAACGGCTGCCGAACGCGGTTCAGCACGTCTGCCACGGCAGGAGACGACAAGCCGTAACCCACACGCAATGACGCCAGGCCGTAGGCCTTGGAGAATGTGCGCGACACCAGCAGGTTCGGGTACTCAGCCAGATAATCGAGGCCATCGGGCAGATCGCCACCCTGGGCGTATTCGATATAGGCTTCGTCCAGCACTACCAGCACGTGCTCAGGGACAGCGGCAAGAAAGCGGCTCAATGCATCCGGCCCAAACCAGGTACCGGTCGGGTTGTTCGGATTGGCGATGAACACGACGCGAGTATCGGCATCAATCGCCGCCAGCATCGCAGGCAGATCATGCCCCCACTCTTTGGCTGGCGTGACGCGGGCGGTAGCGCCGATAGCCTGGGTGACAATGGGATAAACCGCAAAAGCGAATTCGCTGAATACCGCGTTCAAGCCGGGAGCCAAGTACGCACGGGCGACCAGCTCAAGAATGTCATTGGAGCCGTTGCCCAGCGTCACTTGATCGACCTGCACACCACAACGTTCTGCAAGGCGCTTTTTCAGCTCGAAGCCATTGCCGTCCGGGTAGCGCGTCAGTTCGGCCAATTCGTCGCGAATCGCAGCCAGCGCCTTCGGGCCGGGGCCCAACGGGTTTTCGTTGCTCGCCAGCTTGATGATTTTTGCGGGATCGATGCCCAGCTCTCGTGCCAGCTCGTTCACAGGCTTACCCGGAACATAAGGCGAAAGTTTTTGCACACCTGGCTGAGCCAGTGCGAGGAAGTCGCCAGTCATGTGTCGCTACCTCCTATCAACAAGATGCAAATCACTGAATTGAAATGCATTTCTGTAGGAGTGAGCTTGCTCGCGATAGCGTCAGTTCAGACGACAAATTCGTCGACCAGGATACCGAATCGCGAGCAAGCTCACTCCTACAGTTCAAATGTTTGCAATAAGACAGCGCCGCGTCAGGAACGCGAGCCAATAAGTAATTCTGTAGCTGCTCTTTTAAAGAACCGCTTTCGGGTATGAACCCAGCACCTTGAGCGCCACTGCTTCCTGACTGATGCGCTCCAGCACCGCTTTAACCAATGGATCGCGATGGTGGCCAACGAAGTCGATGAAGAACACGTAGGTCCACTTACCGCTGCGCGAAGGACGGGTCTCGATACGCGTCAGGTCCAGGCCGTTCTCATGGAATGGCACCAGTAGCTCGTGCAGAGCGCCCGGCTTGTTGCTCATGGACACGATGATCGAGGTCTTGTCGTCGCCAGTGGGCGGGACTTCCTGGCTACCGATGATCAGGAACCGGGTGGAGTTGTCCGGACGGTCTTCGATTTTTTCAGCGATGCGCGTCAAACCGTACAGGTTTGCACTCATGTCACCGGCAATCGCTGCAGAATTCCACTCGCCTTTGACCCGCTTGGCGGCTTCGGCGTTGCTCGCGACGGCGATCCGCTCGACATTCGGGTAATGCGCATCCAGCCACTTGCGGCACTGAGCCAGCGACTGAGCGTGGGAGTAAATACGGCTGATGCTTTCGGTCTTGGTGTTTTCACCAATCAGCAGATGATGGTGGATGCGCAGCTCGACTTCACCACAGATCACCATGTCATGCTCAAGGAAGCTGTCCAGCGTGTGATTGACCGCGCCCTCGGTGGAGTTTTCCACCGGCACGACGCCAAAGTTCACCGCACCGGCTGCCACTTCACGGAACACTTCATCAATCGCAGCCATGGGCAGACTGATAACTGCGTTACCAAAATGCTTGATCGCTGCTGCCTGAGTGAACGTCCCTTCTGGACCGAGGTAAGCAACCTTCAGCGGCTGCTCCAGCGCCAGGCACGAAGACATGATTTCGCGAAACAGACGCGCCATCTCTTCGTTGCTCAATGGGCCACGATTGCGCTCCATGACCCGCTTGAGCACCTGGGCTTCACGCTCGGGGCGGTAAAACACCGGCACTTCGCCTTCAGCCAGATTGGCCATTTTTACTCGCGCTACTTCCTGGGCGCAGCGTGCGCGCTCACTGATCAACTCCAGGACTTTTTCGTCCAGGCTGTCGATGCGGACGCGTAGCGCCTTGAGTTCTTGCTCGGACATTAGCCGTGTTCCTTCTCGAACTCTGCCATGTAAGCCACCAGCGCGTTGATCGCGTTGATGTCCACGGCATTATAAATAGAGGCACGCATGCCACCGACCGAACGGTGACCTTTCAGATTAAGCAGCCCGCGCGCATCAGCACCTGCCAGGAATGGCTTGTCCAGACGATCATCAGCAAGGCGGAACGGCACGTTCATCCACGAGCGGTCAGACTTGTTGATCGGGTTGCTATACAGCCCACTGGCATCGATGAAGTCGTAAAGCGTGCGCTTTTTGACTTCATTGAGCTTGCCGATGGCTTCAACACCGCCCTGCTCTTTCAGCCACTCGAAGACCAGACCGGAGAGGTACCAGGCCAGCGTCGGCGGCGTGTTGTACATCGAGCCGTTATCGGCCGCGACCTTGTAGTTGAGCATGGTCGGGCACACCGAACGGGCGCGACCCAGCAGGTCTTCGCGAATGATCGCAACGACGATGCCGCTTGGGCCGATGTTTTTCTGTGCGCCCGCGTAGATCATGCCGAAACGCGAGACGTCCACCGGACGGGACAGGATGTCCGAAGACATATCAGCCACGAGCGGCACATCACCGGTCTCTGGAATCCAGTCGAACTCCAGACCGCCAATGGTTTCATTCGGGGCGTAGTGAACGTAGGCCGCGTCTTTGGACAGCTTCCACTCGTTCTGGCCCGGGATGGCGAAGTAATCGTAAGGCTTGGCGCTGGCAGCCACATTGACGTGACCGTAACGCGAAGCTTCTTCAATGGCCTTCTGCGACCAGATACCAGTATCGATATAGTCGGCAGAGCCGTCTTCAGGCAACAGATTCAGGGGGATCTGAGCAAATTGCTGGCTCGCGCCACCTTGCAGAAACAGCACTTTGTAGTTCGAGGGAATCGTCAGCAGGTCACGCAGATCCTGCTCGGCCTTGTTGGCGATGGAAGTGAACTCATCACTGCGATGGCTCATTTCCATGACGGACAGGCCTTTGCCATGCCAGTCCAGTAGCTCCGCCTGGGCACGCAGCAGAACAGCTTCAGGAAGCGCAGCAGGACCTGCGCAGAAGTTAAAGGCTCGCTTGCTCATATCCACTCTCACTACGCTCTGATTTTCTCAGGCTTGGGTCATCTGGAGTACGAAGCGTCGAAGGCCGCGAAGCGGTGAGAACCGTTCGCAGCCTTCGGCTACTTCTGTCAAACAACACGCGGTTGTTTGAATTTAACTGATCTCGGCAGGAGCGAACTTGTTCGCGAGAGGGGCTTGAATGACACACCGCCTCGCCAACAAGTTGGCTCCTACAGGTTACGCGTTACTCCTGCGGTTCTTCGTCGTCAGAAGCAGCGTCGGCTTGCAGCTCGTCGGTGGAAGCGTCTTCGTCAGCGATGTTCAGCACCTCGCCTTCGATCACTTCACCGTCTTCACCGATTACCAGCTCTTCGCCTTCGACTTCCGATGGCTCCTGCACACGCTCCAGGCCGACCAGTTTCTCGTCGCTGGCCAGCTTGATCAGCGTCACACCTTGAGTGTTACGACCCAGGCTGGACACTTCGCTGACACGGGTACGAACCAGTGTGCCCTGATCGGAAATCAGCATGATCTCTTCGCCGTCGAGTACCTGCACCGCACCGACAAGTCGGCCGTTACGCTCGTTGCTGACCATGGCAATAACGCCCTGACCGCCACGCTTGTACTCTGGGAACTCGGAGATCGCCGTACGCTTGCCATAGCCGCGCTCGGAAGCGGTAAGGATCTGACTGCCTTCTTCCGGGATCAGCATCGAAATCAGCTTCTGGCCTTCCGGCAGACGCATGCCGCGCACACCGCGGGCGGTACGGCCCATGGCACGAACGTCGGATTCCCTGAAGCGCGTGACCTTGCCGCCGTCGGAGAACAGCATGATTTCCTGCTCGCCATCGGTGATGGCTGCGGAGATCAGGATGTCGCCTTCGTCCAGCTCAAGCGCGATCAGACCCACGCTACGCTGACGGCTGAAGGCCACCAGCGGGGTTTTCTTCACGGTACCGTTGGCGGTGGACATGAAGATGAACGGAGCCTTCTTCTTGTCTGCGGCCTTGATGCGCGCTTTACGCTCTTCTTCGGTCTCGTTGCTGTTTTCTGCGTCGTCGATCTCACCTTCGATACCAGCCTCTTCCTCCTCGTCAGCCCGCTTGCGCATGGCTTCCAGGTCGACCGGCAACATGGTGGTGATGTACTCGCCCTCGCTCAGCGGTAGCAGGTTGACCAACGGACGGCCACGGGCAGCGCGGGACGCTTCCGGGATCTCGTAGGTCTTGAGCCAGTAAACCTTGCCCTTGCTGGAGAACATCAACAGCGTGGTGTGGCTGTTGGCGACCAGCAGGTGAGCAATGTAATCCTCATCCTTGATGCCGGTGGCCGACTTGCCTTTACCGCCGCGACGCTGCGCCTGATAGACCGCCAGAGGCTGAGTCTTGGCATAGCCACCGTGGGAAATCGTAACGACACGCTCCTCTTCAGGAATCATGTCGCCCAGTGTCAGGTCCAGACGCGCATCCAGAATTTCAGTGCGACGAACATCGCCGTACTCGACGCGGATCAATTCCAGCTCTTCGCGGATCACTTCCATCAAACGCACGGCGCTGTTGAGGATGCGCAACAGTTCGCCGATCTGGCTGAGGATTTCCTGATACTCGGTGAGCAGTTTTTCATGCTCAAGACCGGTCAGGCGGTGCAGACGCAATTCGAGAATGGCCTGAGCCTGTTCCGGCGACAGGAAATACTTGCCGTCACGCAGACCGTACTGTGGATCAAGGTTTTCCGGACGGCATGAATCAGCACCGGCGCGCTCGACCATTTCCACCACTGCGCTGGATTCCCAAGGCGTGGAAATCAACCCGACCTTGGCTTCCGCAGGTGTCGGCGAGGCTTTGATCAGGGCGATTACCGGATCGATGTTCGACAGCGCTACTGCCTGACCTTCGAGCAAATGACCACGCTCGCGGGCTTTACGCAGTTCGAAAACGGTACGACGGGTGACCACTTCGCGACGGTGACGAACGAAGGCTTCGAGCAGATCCTTGAGGTTCAGGATGCGCGGACGGCCGTCGATCAGTGCAACGATGTTGATACCGAAAACGGCTTGCAACTGGGTCTGGGCGTAGAGGTTGTTGAGGATGACCTCAGGCACTTCGCCGCGACGCAGTTCGATCACGACGCGCATACCGTCCTTGTCGGACTCGTCGCGCAACTCGGTGATGCCTTCCAGCTTCTTCTCTTTAACCAGCTCGGCGATCTTTTCGATCAGGCGAGCCTTGTTCAACTGATACGGCAGCTCGGTGATAACGATCTGCTGACGACCACCGACCTTGTCGATGTCTTCAACCATCGAGCGGGCACGCATGTAAATGCGACCGCGACCGGTGCGATAGGCTTCGACGATGCCTGCACGGCCGTTGATGATTGCGGCAGTCGGGAAGTCAGGACCCGGGATGAACTGCATCAGTTCATCGATGGAGATTTCCGGGTTGTCGATCAGCGCCAGGCAACCATCGATGACTTCACCGAGGTTGTGCGGCGGGATGTTGGTCGCCATGCCCACGGCAATACCGCTGGAACCGTTGACCAACAGGTTGGGAATACGGGTCGGCATGACCGCCGGGATCATTTCCGTGCCGTCGTAGTTCGGCACCCAGTCCACAGTTTCTTTATGCAGGTCAGCCAGCAGCTCGTGAGCCAGCTTGGTCATGCGCACTTCGGTGTATCGCATGGCCGCGGCGTTATCGCCGTCGACCGAACCGAAGTTGCCCTGACCGTCTACCAGCAGATAGCGCAGCGAGAATGGCTGGGCCATACGAACGATGGTGTCATACACGGCAGTGTCGCCGTGGGGGTGATACTTACCGATAACGTCACCGACCACACGGGCGGATTTCTTGTACGGCTTGTTCCAGTCGTTACCCAGTTCACTCATCGCGAACAGTACACGCCGGTGCACGGGCTTCAAGCCATCACGTGCATCGGGCAGTGCCCGCCCGACGATTACGCTCATTGCGTAGTCGAGGTAGGACTGCTTCAGCTCGTCTTCGATATTGACCGGGAGGATTTCTTTGGCCAGTTCGCCCATGAGAAGCTCGATTCCTTTTTCTGGTGAAACTTCGAACATCCATCCGGGAGGAACGAAGCTCGCCGCTACCGGCACGTTTGCCTGGCAACGACTTACGACAAATCAACGAGTTATGTACTGGATCTGCGCAGTAGGGACGGCTACTGCATGCGCCCCTGGAAACCGCCGGATGTTACCACAATCGCCGCTAAGCACCTATCCTTTGAAAGCCCTGAAAACGAGCTTGTCTGTCGCAAGACCGCTGAGAAGCGCTTACAGGCCCGCTTAGCGCCCTTGCGACCAAAGTTCCGCCGGTCTTCAAACGGATCAGTGCAAGCGTTTGCGGCACATCAATTGAGCCATTTTTGCGGTGTCCGGGCGCTCGACAATGCCCTTTTCAGTGACGATCACGTCAATCAGGTCAGCCGGGGTGACGTCGAATACCGGGTTGAATGCATCGACATCTGCGCCGACCCGCTGACCGCCCACTTCCAGCAGTTCACGACCGTCGCGCTCTTCAATGACGATTTCGTCACCGCTGGCCATGTCCATATCGATCGTCGAGCTCGGCGCGACCACCATGAAGCGCACGCCGTGGTGCATGGCAGCGACAGCCAGATGATAAGTACCGATCTTGTTGGCCACATCGCCATTGGCGGTGATGCGGTCGGCGCCCACGATCACCCAGGTAATGCCTTTGGTGCGCATCAAATGCGCTGCCGCCGAATCGGCATTTAGCGTCACGGGGATACCTTCGTTGGCCAGTTCCCAGGCGGTCAGCCGGGAGCCTTGCAACCATGGACGGGTTTCATCGGCGTAGACACGCTCGATCATCCCTTCCAGATGCGCTGCGCGGATAACGCCCAGCGCGGTACCGAAACCGCCGGTAGCAAGGGCGCCCGTGTTGCAGTGGGTCAGAACCGCCTGCAGGTTGCCCTGATTCTTGCGAATGAGGTCTGCACCCAGCTGAGCCATGGTCAGATTGGCTTCGCGATCGCTGAGGTGAATGGACACCGCTTCAGCCTCCAGCACCACCAGAGGGTCATCGTTTTTCTTGATACGCTGCAGACGTTCGCGCATCCGGTTCAGTGCCCAGAACAGATTGACGGCCGTGGGACGCG
This sequence comes from Pseudomonas syringae group sp. J309-1, assembly GCF_032582135.1. NCBI lineage: Bacteria > Pseudomonadati > Pseudomonadota > Gammaproteobacteria > Pseudomonadales > Pseudomonadaceae > Pseudomonas > Pseudomonas syringae group sp. J309-1. The sequence goes on from NZ_JAWHNU010000068.1 coordinate 26,274, forward strand.
AGTCTGCCAGCACTTTGAAATCTTCTTCCAGGGCCGCTTTCCAGTCACCACCGGCGGCGATGCGGGCGCGAGCCCCCAGCACAACGCCATAAGCCGCGCTGATGCCGATAGCCGGTGCGCCACGGACAACCATTGAGCGAATGGCCTCGGCCACCCCCGCCGCGTTTTTATAAGCGAGCCAGGTTTCCTCGAAAGGCAAGATGCGCTGATCCAGCAGATACAGAGCGTCATCCCGCCAATCGATGGCTTTCACCTTCTCAGCAGCCAACAATCGATCGCGCATTGCACACTCCATACTCAAAAAACCCAAGCCGGACATCAAAAGCTGCCGATTATAGCGAGCCGTCGGCGAAGACGCTCGGGTATACTGTGCCGTCCCCATAATAAGCCCCGGAAGCCCAGTCATGCCTAACACCGCTGCCCCGCTCGACCTGCTGCTCCTGCCCGCCTGGCTGGTGCCGGTCGAACCCGCTGGCGTGGTGCTGAAGGATCATGGCCTGGGCATCCGCGATGGCTGCATCGTTTATATCGGCCCACGCGCCGAGGCCTTGAAACAAACGGCTCTGCAAACCCTTGAATTGCCTGAAATGCTGCTCAGCCCGGGATTGATCAACGCTCACGGGCACGCGGCCATGACCTTGTTCCGCGGGCTGGCCGACGATCTGCCGCTGATGACCTGGTTGCACGACCATATCTGGCCTGCGGAAAGCAAATGGGTGAGTGAGGATTTCATTCGCGACGGCACTGATCTGGCCATTGCCGAGCAGCTCAAAGGTGGCATTACCTGTTTCTCGGACATGTACTTCTACCCCTCGGTAGCAGCAGACCGCGTTCACAACAGCGGCATCCGCGCTCAGATCACCGTGCCGATTCTGGATTTTCCGATTCCTGGTGCACGGGATACCGACGAAGCCCTGCACATGGGCGTGCAGCTGTTCAATGATCTGGCCCATCACCCGCGCATAAAAATCGCCTTCGGCCCTCATGCACCGTACACCGTTGGCGACGAAAACCTGGAAAGGGTCCGGGTGATTGCCGACGAACTGGACGCCATGATCCAGATGCATGTTCACGAGACTGCCTTCGAAGTGGAGCAGGCTGTCGACCAGTCAGGTGAGCGCCCGCTGGCGCGCCTGAATCGTCTGGGTATGCTCGGCCCACGCTTTCAAGCCGTGCACATGACGCAAATAAACGATGACGATCTGGCGTTGCTGGTAGAAAGCAACACCAGCGTGATTCATTGCCCGGAATCAAACCTGAAACTGGCCAGCGGCTTCTGCCCGGTCGAACGACTGTGGCAGGCTGGCGTCAATGTAGCAGTAGGCACCGATGGTGCAGCCAGCAACAACGATCTGGATTTGCTGGGCGAGACCCGTACAGCAGCGCTGTTGGCCAAGGCCGTGGCAGGCTCGGCTGCCGCGCTGGATGCTCATCGCGCGTTACGCATGGCTACCCTGAATGGCGCACGGGCGCTGGGTATTCAGAACGAAGTCGGCTCGCTGGAGATTGGCAAGGCTGCCGACATAGTCGCCTTCGACCTGTCAGGCCTGGCCCGCCAACCGATTTATGATCCGGTATCACAGCTTATATACGCCACGGGCCGCGACTGTGTCAGCCACGTCTGGGTCGCGGGCAAGCAACTGCTCGAAGATCGCCGCCTGACGCGTATGGATGAACAGGCGTTGTGTGACACCGCAAAAGCCTGGGGCAAGCGTATCTCCGGGCGCACCGAATAAGACCGGGCTGGTTGTTCATCAGCCAGCCCGCTGCACGCATTTTGAGTTCAAGAGGACATCCCATGAGCAACGTCGATCACGCAGAAATCGCCAAATTCGAGGCATTGGCCCATCGCTGGTGGGACCGCAACAGCGAATTCAAGCCACTGCACGACATCAACCCGTTGCGGGTCAACTGGATCGACGAGCGCGTCAATCTGGCGGGCAAGAAGGTTCTGGACGTCGGTTGCGGCGGCGGAATTCTTTCCGAAGCCATGGCACTGCGTGGCGCGACCGTGACCGGTATCGACATGGGCGAAGCGCCACTGGCGGTCGCTCAGTTGCACCAGCTGGAATCTGGCGTACAGGTCGAATACCGGCAGATTACCGCCGAAGACCTGGCCGAAGAAATGCCTGAGCAGTTCGACGTCGTGACCTGCCTGGAAATGCTTGAGCACGTACCGGACCCGTCGTCGGTGATTCGCGCCTGCTACCAAATGGTCAAGCCAAGCGGCCAAGTGTTTTTCTCGACCATCAACCGCAACCCGAAGGCTTTTCTGTTCGCCATCGTCGGCGCGGAATACATCATGGGCCTGCTGCCGCGCGGCACCCACGACTTCAAGAAATTCATCCGCCCTTCCGAGCTGGGTGCCTGGAGCCGCGCCGCTGGCCTGCAGGTTAAAGACATCATCGGTCTGACCTACAACCCGCTGACCAAGCACTACAAGCTGGCTTCGGACGTCGACGTCAACTACATGATCCAGACGCTCCGGGAGGCATAAGCCATGCGTTTGAGAGCAGTTCTATTCGACATGGACGGTACCCTGCTCGATACCGCTCCGGATTTCATCGCCATTTGCCAGGCGATGCTTGCTGAACGCGGCTTGCCTGCTGTGCCGGACAAGCTGATCCGTGATGAGGTTTCCGGCGGTGCCAAGGCGATGGTCGCTGCGACTTTTGCCATGTCCCCGGACGCCGAGGGATTCGAGGCCCTGCGCCTTGAGTTCCTCGAGCGCTACCAGCGCGACTGCGCCGTACACAGCAAGCTGTTCGACGGTATGGCGGAGTTGTTGGCCGATATCGAAAAGGCCAACCTGATCTGGGGCGTGGTCACCAACAAACCGGTGCGCTTCGCTCAGCCGATCATGGATCAGTTGGGGCTGTCACAACGCTCGGCCTTGCTGATCTGCCCGGATCACGTAACGCGCAGCAAACCCGATCCCGAGCCGCTGATCCTGGCCTGCAAGATGCTTGATCTGGATCCGGCAAGCGTGCTGTTTGTAGGCGATGATCTGCGTGACATCGAATCCGGCCGCGACGCGGGCACTAAAACCGCAGCGGTGCGCTATGGCTACATCCACCCCAACGACAACCCTGATCACTGGGGTGCCGATGTGGTAGTGGATCACCCGCTGGAACTGCGCAAGGTGCTGGATAACGCGCTGTGTAGTTGCTGAAGGCACTTCAGAACTGCATGCAAAGCGCGACCTGTGGGAGTGGTCCCGGTATCCCTGACACCGCGCTGTCGCGCAGCAAACGGGTGACCTGTACAGACTGTGTGAAA
>NZ_JAWHNU010000069.1:0-29160 GCF_032582135.1 Pseudomonas syringae group sp. J309-1
CGCGATCGCGGGCAAGCGCGCTCCTACAGATGAAAAAGTACTCCAAATCAAATAGTTGTAGTTTGTTTGATAGGAGCTGCCAGAGGCTACGAAGCATTCATCCTGACACACCGCTATCGCAGCTTTCGGCAGCTTCTACAGGTCCATTGGTCTCCGCGAGACAGCGCGGTACCTTGAACTTTTAGTTTCCTGAAAACTTAAACACGGTCGTCTGGGTATACGCCTTGCCCGGATCCAGTCGGGTGCTCTGGAATTTCGGCTGGTTCGGCGCGTCCGGATAGTGCTGGGTTTCCAGGGTGAAGGCGCCCCAGTGCGGGTAGACCTTGCCACCTTTGCCATGGATGCTGCCGTCCAGGAAGTTGCCGGTATACAACTGCACGCCAGGCTCGCTGGTGAACAACTGCAGGCGTCGTCCGGATTGTGGGTCGATGACTTCGGCAGCCAGTTTGCTGACGTCGCCTTTGGTGTCCAGTACCCAGTTGAAATCAAAGCCGCCTTGTTTCGGCTCGGCATATTTCAATTGCTGATGGTCCGCCTTGATGTTCTTGCCGATGGCCGTAGGCGTCAGGAAGTCCATAGGCGTGCCTTTGACCGCAGGCAGTTCGCCGGTGGGAATCAGCTTCTCGTTGACCGGCGTGTAATGCGAGGCGTGCAGTGTGGCGACCTGCTTGAGTACGTCACCGTTACCCGCGCCCGCGAGGTTGAAGTAGCTGTGATTGGTCAGGTTCAGCACCGTGGGCTTGTTGGTGGTGGCGTTGTAGTGGATGCGCAGCTCGTTCTTCTCATTGAGGCTGTAGGTCACCTCGGTCTTCAGCTCGCCGGGGAAGCCCATTTCGCCATCCGGTGACACATAGGTCAGTTTTACGCCCACCCAGCCATTCTCATTACTGGGTTCGGCTTTCCATACCCGCTTGTCAAAACCCTGAGTGCCGCCGTGCAAGGCGTTGGTCTTGTCGTTCTGTGGCACCTGATAGGTCTTGCCATCAAGGCTGAACTTGCCATCCGCCAGGCGGTTGCCGAAGCGGCCAATGGTCGCCCCGAAATAGACGGTTCCGTTGTCCTGATAGCCTTTCACATCATCGAAACCGAGCACCACGTCCTCCACCTTGCCGTTCTTGTCCGGCAGGAGCAGCGATTGCAGGGTCGCGCCGTAGGTAATGATGTTGGCTTCTACGCCATGGCTATTGCGCAAGGTGTACTTCTCGACCGCAGTGCCATCGGCTGTCTTTCCAAAAGCGCTGTGTTCATTGGTAAGGCTGGCCGCGTTGGCCGTGAGGGTCGCGATCATCAAGGACAGTCCGAAGCTGCTGAGCAGTGAAGAGGGTTTCATTGAATGTACCTTTTTTGTTGTTGTGGTGGGGCTGCACCGAACCTTCGATGCGGGCCGGGTTCTCGCTGGGTTTGGTTTATTGGTCTGACTATTCATCCCGTTCAATGGTGATAAAAGGATTTATAGCCGATAAAACGTCACTTGAAAATTTAATCGTAATACTATTTGATGGTCATATGAATTTTGTAGCAGCTGCCGAAGGCTGCGATCTGATGTTTTTCCAGTAGATGACAGATCGCAGCCTTCGGCAGCTCCTACAGGCAGCACCATAGGCAGGTTTGACAGCCAATCATGTGATGATTAGCCTTAATTCGCGGAATGGCCGCGTGGTGAGGCGCATCACATGAGCAGTAATTTTCATGCGTCTACAGTCGATTGGCTGGGGGCGTGGATCGCGGCGGGTAATGTGCGGCCGGGTCAGGTGCTGAAAGTCGAAGCGGTGTTGGCTGAAGAATTGGGTGTAAGCCGTACGGTGATTCGTGAGGCGATCAAAACACTGGTCGCCAAAGGACTACTGGAAGTAGGGCCCAAGGTGGGCACACGGGTTTTGCCGTTGCGCAGCTGGAATCTGTTTGACCCACAAGTAGTGAGTTGGCTGGCGCGCAAAGGTCTGCCGGAAGATTTTGTGAAGGACCTGCTGGATTTGCGCAGGACTATCGAGCCCATGGCGGTGCGTTGGGCGTGCGAGCGGGCCAGCGCTGAGCAGATCAGCGAGATTCAATCGGCGTATGCGGCATTGGCAGTATCGGTAGCGGACATGGGCGATTACAACCTGGCTGACCGACGTTTCCATGAGGCGGTTCTGGCAGCCAGCCATAACCGCTTCATCGAGCAAATGCTGCCTGCGCTGGGGGCGTTGCTGGCCGTGTCGTTCGAAGTGTCGTCGGCGGTACCGGGTGAGCTGGGTAAAACCTTGCCACTGCACAAGGATCTTGCCGACGCGATTGCCACTCGTGATGCGGCGCGCGGCGTATGGGCCTGCATGGCATTGATCGAGCAGGCTGCCGGGGTGATTGCCGAATCGTTTGCCCGACAGGCTTTGGCATCAAACAGCTTCACCGACTAACGTTGTACTGATAACCGAACACCCTGAGGCATTTACAAGATGCACCAGGAAGCACCTAAAAAAACAAGAATAAAGGACACTTTCATATGCAATGGCTGCCTGTTTCAGCGCACCGTTTCATGCTGGGCGAAGGCTCGTTCTGGGACGCAGAAACCCAGACCCTGTATTGGGTCGACATCGCGGCGCGACTGGCCTGTCGCCTGTTCGAAGAGCAGTATCAGCAATGGCATCTGCCCGAGCCTGTTTCTGCCTTTATCCCCTCTCTTCGGGGCGATGCGCTGGTAACGCTGGCCAGCGGCGTCTACCGCCTTGACCTGGATTCTCCTGGCTATACGCCAAGCCTCACCCTGTTTTGCAAGGCCGACCCGGTTGACGGTAATCGCGCCAATGAAGCCCGTTGCGATGACCATGGCCGCTTGTGGCTGGGGTCCATGCAGAACAATCTCGACGAGGAGGGTGGCGATCTTCCAATCACCCGACGTTCTGGCGGTTTGTTCAGAGTTGATACCGATGGCGCTGTCACGCCTTTGCTCGAAGGCCAAGGCATCGTCAACACCTTGTTATGGAATGGGAAGGGCGATGAGCTTTACAGCGCCGACAGTCTTGATGGGGTGATCTATCGCTACCCGATTCTTGTCGATGGAAATCTTGGGGGGCGCTCGATCTGGGCTGCGGAGCATGCTCGTGGCGTTCCGGACGGCTCGGCGATGGACGTCGATGGCTACGTATGGAATGCACGCTGGGGCGGTAATTGCCTGATCCGCTTTGCGCCGGACGGCAGTGTTGACCGGATCGTAGAGTTGCCGGTCAGTCATCCCACCAGCTGCGTGTTTGGCGGTCCTGATATGACCACGCTGTATGTCACCAGCGCGGAGCCGGGCGATGCGCATGGTCAATTTGACGGTGCGCTATTGGCGACAAATGTCGGTATCAAGGGTTTGCCGTCGACGCGTTTCGCTGGCTGACGGTTGTAAGCAAAAAGCTTGTTTTATTACCTGAAAAGGAGCGTTCCATGTCGGTGCTTTAGGATGCGTGACACTAGGTTACATTCCGGTCATTGATAATATGATATGACTGTTTTGTTCTTGTTTTGATGTCGTTCCGGATTGCCTTCGGGTGCGGATGACCTCAACACAACTCATTGCTGGACGCTGTAGCTATTCAATAAAAATAAGGAGTTAGCTATGTTGAGTCGTCATGGGATCCGTTCCCTTTGCTGTGCCGCTGTTGCCACTGCTGTGCTGGGTCTGTCGGGTGGTGTATCTGCCGCTGACAAAGTCAAAATCGGTTTCCTCGTGAAACAGGCCGAAGAGCCGTGGTTTCAGACCGAATGGGCCTTTGCTGAAAAAGCAGGTAAGGACCATGGTTTCGAAGTGATCAAAATTGCCGTGCCTGACGGCGAAAAAACCCTTTCCGCTATCGACAGCCTGGCCGCCAATGGAGCCAAAGGCTTCGTCATCTGCCCGCCCGATGTATCCCTTGGCCCTGCGATTGTTGCCAAGGCCAAAGCCAATGGCCTGAAAGTCATGGCCGTGGATGATCGATTTGTCGACGCCAGTGGCAAGTTCATGGAAGACGTCCCGTATCTGGGCATGGCCGCGTACGAAGTCGGCCAGAAACAGGGCGAGGCCATGGCCGCTGAAGCGAAGAATCGTAATTGGGACTGGAAAGAAACCTACGCGATTATCAACACCTACAACGAACTGGACACTGGCAAGAAGCGTACCGATGGTTCGGTAGATGCGTTGAAGAAAGCTGGCTTCCCGGAAGACCATATCCTCTTTACTGCGCAAAAGACCCTGGATGTACCTGGCAGCATGGAGTCCACCAACTCGGCGTTGCCTAAACTGCCTGCCGCAGCGAAAAACCTGATCATTGGCGGCATGAACGACAACACCGTTCTGGGTGGTGTGCGTGCAACGGCTGGCGCGGGCTTCAAACCTGCCAATGTGATTGGCATCGGCATCAATGGCACTGACGCTATCGATGAATTGAAGAAGAAAGAAAGCGGCTTCTTCGGCTCGATGCTGCCAAGCCCGGATAAAGAGGGCTACAACACCGCGCTGCAGATGTACAAGTGGGTGACCACCGGCGAGGAGCCTCCTAAATACACCGCGATGGATGACGTGACACTGATTACCCGGGCGAACTTTCAGGAAGTACTGACCAAGATTGGTCTCTGGAAGTGAGAGTGCGCGAGGTGCGCACTCTCTAGCACCCGGGAACCCTGTAGGAGTGAGCTTGCTCGCGATAGCGGTGTATCAGCAAATGAAGTGTTGACTGACCCGACGCCATCGCAAGCAAGCTAGCTCCTACAGGGAATCGCGTCTTGATCCGGACAGGAGGTTCCATGCAACCAGCAGCAATAAAACAACCGCTCCCCGCAGGCAGCCTGCGCTTCAACGGCATCGGCAAGACCTTTCCCGGCGTGCGCGCACTGTCGGAGATTACCTTTGAAGCGCGTCCCGGCAGCGTTCATGCGCTGATGGGCGAGAACGGAGCGGGCAAGTCCACGCTTCTGAAAATACTGGGCGGCTCTTATCAGCCGAGTAGCGGCAATTTGTCGATCGGTGACCAGGCCTACAACTTTAAATCCACTGCCGACAGCATTGCCGCAGGTATTGCAGTCATTCACCAGGAGCTGCAACTGGTCCCGGAAATGTCCGTGGCCGAGAACCTCCTGCTCGGGCACATGCCGAGCCGCTGGGGCATGGTCAACCGCCGCGCCATGTTGCGTCAGGCGCGGGAGCTGCTCAAAGGGCTGGCCGACGAGATTGATCCGTCGACCCGGCTCGGTGACTTGTCCCTTGGCCAACGGCAACTGGTTGAAATCGCCAAGGCCATGTCGCGTAACGCCCATGTCATTGCATTCGATGAGCCCACCAGCAGTCTGTCGGCACGGGAAATCGATCGTTTGATGGCGATCATCGTCAAGCTGCGGGATGAAGGCCGGGTGATCCTTTATGTGTCCCATCGCATGGAAGAAATCTTCCGGGTCTGCGATGCGGTCACAGTGTTCAAGGACGGGCGCTTCGTGCGTACCTTCGAAGACATGGCCGAACTGGATCACGACCGGCTGGTGACCTGCATGGTCGGCCGGGATATTCAGGATATCTACAACTACCGGCCGCGACAGCATCAAGGGCCCGGCTTGCGGGTCACTGGATTGCTTGGCCCGGGTTTGCAGGAACCCGTCACTTTCGCCGTGCAAAAAGGTGAGGTGCTTGGCTTCTTTGGTTTGGTGGGTGCTGGTCGTACCGAGATGTTCCGCATGTTATCGGGCCTGACGCGCAGCAAGGCCGGCACGTTGCAGATTGACGGCAAGAACCTCGAACTGCGTTCCCCTCGTGATGCCATTGCCGCGGGAATCCTGCTATGCCCAGAAGACCGCAAGAAAGAAGGCATCGTGCCGCTCTCCAGCGTTGCCGAAAACATCAACATTGGTGCGCGTCCACGCCACGTGACGATGGGCTGCCTGATTCAGGGACGCTGGGAGAAGAGCAACGCCAAACATCAGATTCAGGCGATGAACGTCAAAACACCTTCGCCGGATCAGCAGATGCTGTTTCTCTCCGGGGGCAACCAACAGAAGGCGATTCTCGGGCGCTGGCTGTCGATGCCCATGAAAGTCCTGCTGCTGGATGAGCCGACACGAGGCATCGATATCGGCGCCAAGTCCGAGATCTACCAGATCATTCATAACCTGGCAGCCGACGGTATCGCAGTGATTGTGGTGTCCAGCGATTTGATGGAAGTCATGGGTATTGCCGACCGGATTCTGGTCATGAGTGAAGGCGCTATCACCGGCGAGCTGAATCGCGACGAAGCGGATGAAGCGCGTCTGTTGCAACTGGCCTTGCCGCGAACCCGTGTCTGACACGGACCCGCTACGCGTAGCACAAGCAGAAAAACAAGAATGAAAAACAAGAAAGAGGTGCGTATGTCTACCGAATCCAGTCTGACGGCTCCACGTCAGGGCCTTAACGTGCGTCGTTTCATTGATGACTGGGCGATGCTGATGGCCGCCGTTGGCATCTTCGTGCTTTGCACGCTTCTCATCGATAACTTCATGTCCCCCCTGAACATGCGCGGCCTGGGGCTGGCGATCTCCACGGTGGGCATCGCTGCCTGCACGATGTTGTTCTGTCTGGCGTCAGGGCATTTCGATCTTTCGGTCGGCTCGGTGCTGGCCTGCTCAGGGGTGATCGCCGGGATTGTGATTCGCGATACCGACAGCCTTTTTCTCGGTATCTCCGCCGCCCTGGCCATGGGGCTGGTGGTGGGGCTGATCAACGGCATTGTGATTGCCAAGCTGCGCATCAACGCACTGATCGCGACTTTGGCGACGATGCAGATTGTTCGTGGCCTTGCGTACATCTTTTCCAACGGCAAGGCGGTGGGTGTTTCCAACGAAGACTTCTTCGTGTTCGGTAACGGCCAGCTGTACGGCGTGCCGGTGCCTATTCTGATCACCATCGTGTGTTTTGCGTTTTTCGGCTGGCTGTTGAATTACACCACTTACGGCCGTAATTCTCTGGCGATAGGTGGCAACCAGGAAGCAGCGTTGCTGGCCGGTGTGCATGTGGATCGCACCAAGATCATTATCTTTGCAGTGCATGGTCTGATCGGTGCGCTGGCGGGCGTGGTGCTGGCGTCGCGGATGACTTCCGGTCAGCCGATGATTGGGCAGGGTTTTGAGCTGACAGTGATTTCGGCGTGTGTGCTGGGCGGGGTGTCGCTGAGCGGCGGGATTGGCATGATTCGCCACGTGATTGCCGGGGTGTTGATCCTGGCGATCATCGAGAATGCGATGAACCTGAAGAATATCGATACGTTTTATCAGTACGTGATTCGCGGGTCGATTCTGCTGCTCGCGGTGATCATTGACCGGATGAAGCGGCGCTGAGGCGGTGATTGCAGATAGACCTTAGTGCCTGCATCGCTGGCAAGCCAGGCTCCCACATGAGACCGCTTCCTCCTGTGGGAGCCTGGCTTGCCAGCGATTCAGGCTCCGCAAGTTCAGGCTCGCACTGCAAACTCCTTCTGCAAACCCAACCCCCCTCAATAAATTAAAGTTGGCGCTCGCCTCTGAACTACTTAGAATGATTCTCATTTTAAGTAGTGACTCACAGTGAGCGGTTGACGATGAGGGAAGCAGCAGGGCCATTGGAGCCCACCCTGGAAAGTTTCTACCGCGATCACCGCAGCTGGCTGGAAAGCTGGCTGCGCGGTCGCCTTGGCAATGCATGGGATGCTGCCGATTTAAGTCAGGATACGTTCGTCAAGGTACTGGCCAGCCAGCACAGCGAACCTCTGGCTTCATTGCGTGAGCCGAGGGCCTACCTGTTGACGGTGGGCAAGCGCCTGTTGATCAACCATTACCAGCGTCGCAATGTCGAGCAGGCCTATCTCCAGGCGCTGGCGACGTTGCCTGAACACGTGATTCCTTCACCTGAGCAACGCTGGGTCTTGCTGGAAACCCTGCAGGCACTGGATGAATTGCTCGATGCGCTGCCTTTGCCGGTACGCCGGGCGTTTCTCTGGGCGCAACTGGAGGGTCTCAGCTACGCACAGATTGCGGAACGCTTGCAGGTCTGCGAGCGAACGGTAAAACGTTACATGGCTCAGGCTTACACCCACTGCCTGATGGTCGAGCTATGAGCAGCGCGGCGCCGTCCCGGCAGATTGCTGAAGACGCAGCGGACTTTCTGGTCCTGCTGGAGTCCGGTAGCGCCAATGCCGAAGACCGGGCGCGTTTGCAGCGCTGGCGTGAGCAGTCCAGCCATCACGAGCAGACCTGGCAGAAAGCCCAGGGCTTGCGTCAGCGGTTTGCCGGGCTGCCACCGGAGTTGGCAATGGCCAGCCTTGACCGCCCTGACGCCGGACGCCGTGCCGTTCTCAAGCGCGCCTTGATTGTCGCCGCGCTGTTGCCTGCGGGCTGGTTGCTGGCTCAACAGACCCCGGTTGCCGCGTGGCGCGCTGATCTTCGCACTGCGTCGGGCGAGCGGCGGGATCTTCGTTTGCCGGATGGCAGCCTGCTGCAGCTGAGTACCGCATCAGCGTTGAACATGGATCTGGAGCAGGGCAAGCAGTTGCTGTCGCTGATCGAGGGCGAGATGGCGCTTAACCTGGCCGATAATGTTCCGGCGATGACCATAAGGACGGCTCAAGGGCAGGTGTTCGCCACTGGTGCGGAGTTGTGTATTCGTCAATTCGGGCAAAGCTGTCAGGTTTCCGTGTGGCGCGGCACGGTGGAACTCACGCCGCAACAGGGCCCGTCCATGCAACTACAGGCTGGCCAACGAGCCATCATGAGCGCCGAATCGATTACCTCTGTGCAGCCTTTTGATACCCGTCAGCCCGGCTGGCGTCAGGGCGTACTCAGCGTTGAAAATCAGCCACTGGGACGTTTTCTGGAGGAGCTCAGCCGCTACCGTCCGGGCGTTCTGCGTTGGGAGCCCGCGCTGGAGTCGCTAAAGGTCACCGGCACTTTCCGCCTTGATGACACCGACAAGATATTGTTCCTGCTTGCCGCCACCCTGCCATTGCGAGTGCAAACCCGGACGCGTTATTGGGTGACGCTGGAAGCGCGCAAAGTTGCTGCTTGAGCTGACAGGCTGTTCCTTATAGGCATCGCGCTGTCGTGCAGAAAACACAGGACCTGTAGGAGCTGCCGAAGGCTGCGATCGCGGTGTATCCGAAGAAATGCTTCGCAGCCTTCGGCAGCTCCTACAGAAAATGCATTTCAATCCAGCAGTTTGCATGCTGTTTGATTGGATTGAGGTGCTTCAAGTCAGTGGCTTGCAACAACTGCTATCCCGCACGATCAACACTGCCGGGAACCGATGCGACTGCACCGGTTCACCCGCTATGCGTTGCATCAGGGTTTCAACTGCGCGCACGCCTTGGGCATGCATGCTGGTGCTGATACTGGTCAGTTGCAGGTGAGCAGCCAGTGGCGTGTCGTTGTAGCCGATCACCGCGATGTCCCGTCCGGCCACCAGGCCGCGGTTGCGCAGGGCACCGAACAGGCCGATGGCCAGAAAATCGTTGACGGCAAAAATCGCCGTTGGCGGTTGCGGCAGGCTCAGCAAATACTCTCCCGTACTGAACCCCACCTGGCTGTCGAACTGACCGGGGACAATGTATTTCGGCGCAATGTCGATGCCGCGCTCGCGGTAGTAGTCCACGAAGCTGGCGGTACGTTCGCTTGAGTTGCTGCTGTGCACTTCGCCAGCAATCACTGCGACGTTTGTATGGCCCTGTGCAAATAAATGCTCGGCTGCGAGGCGACCGCCCATTTCGTCGTCCGAGGTCACCGAGCAATGCTGACCGCGTCGGCGGCTGACCAGTACGAAGGGCACATGCCGTTCCGCCAGTTCCTCCAAAAAACCCGGCTCCGGGGTGCAGTGCACGTCGCTGATGATCAACCCCTCGACATTACGCGCCAACGCGCGCTCTGCCAGTTCCCGCTGGCGTTCCGGACGGTCGAAGGTGTTGGCAACAAATGAGGTATAGCGTCGCGCGCTGGCGGTTTCGTCGATGCCTTCATAGACCGTGGCCAGCACCAGGTCGGAAAGCCTCGGAACCAGAATCGCGATCTCGCGGCTGTGCCGCGTTTTCAGGGTGCGGGCGTGGGTGTTGGGTTGGTAATCAAGGCTGGCGGCGAGGGCGCGAATGCGTTCGATGGTGTCTTTGGACGCGGCCCTGCCTGCATGGTCAAGGGTGCCGTTGAGCACTCGCGAGACCGTTGAGACATGTACGTTGAGTTGCTGGGCAATACCGCGAAGTGTGGCGGGACGTCTATTCATGGAGTAGGCCTCGTAACGCGTATTTCGCCGACGGTTATGCGCAGCATGGCCTGTGCTTCCATGAGATCAGGATAGTTGCGCCAGCATGGAGCGCTGCGTACCAAAAGATTGCATGAACTGCTGCGCAACACTACCCAAACGTTTGGGTAATATTTTTCAGTGATTTTTAATGGTTTTTAACTTGCTGAAAGTAATCAGTTTTTTCTGCGCGATTGGTCTTTCACGATTTGCAGAGAAAAAAGTTGGTATGTCCATTGCGTTGCACCTGTCAGCTCTCCTTACCTGACTGATGGGAAACTCGCCATGACGCATGCTTCAGTAACCCGCGCACGTAGTTTTACCCGACTGGCACTGGCCTGTTCGGTAGCGATCGGTGCCTTGTCGCCACTGGCCGCGATGGCCGATAGCACCTTGCGGATCGCCATGACAGCAGCGGACATTCCGCTGACCCATGGCCAGCCGGATCAGGGGTATGAAGGCAACCGTTTTACCGGGATCACGATCTTTGACTCGCTGGTTGAGTGGGATCTGTCCCAGAGCGAGAAGCCCAGCGCGTTAGTGCCAGGGCTGGCTACCGAGTGGGCGGTCAATCCCGATGACCACACCAAGTGGATCTTCAAGCTGCGTCCGGGCGTGAAGTTCCACGACGGCTCGGCATTCAATGCTGATGCAGTGGTCTGGAACGTCAACAAGGTGCTCGACAAGCAGGCTCCGCAGTACGCCCCTGGGCAGATTGGCGTAACCGTTTCCCGTATGCCGACCCTGCGCAGCGCGAAGAAAATCGATGACCTGACCGTCGAGCTGACGACCAGCGAGCCGGATGCCGTGCTGCCGTACAACCTGACTAACTTGTTCATGGCTTCGCCCGTGGCCTGGCAGAAAGATTTCGCGGCCGTTCCAGCCGCCACGACTGACCCGGCCGAGCGCTCCAAGCAAGCCTGGACCGCGTTCGCCAGCCACTCTTCGGGCACTGGTCCGTTCAAGATGAACCGTATGGTGCCGCGTCAGGTACTGGTGCTGGACAAGAACCCGGACTATTGGGACCCCAAGCGTGTGCCCAAGGTTGATCGCGTCGAATTGATCCCGTTACCAGAAGCCAACGCCCGCACAGCGGCGCTGTTGTCCGGTCAGGTGGACTGGATTGAAGCACCGGCACCGGACGCCATGGACCAGATCAAGAGCAAGGACTTCAAGATTTATTCCAATGCTCAGCCGCATCTGTGGCCGTGGCAGTTCTCCTTTGCACCGGGTTCGCCGTGGCTGGACAAACGCGTGCGTCAGGCTGCCAACCTGTGCCTGGACCGCAGCGAACTGAAGGCTTATCTGGGCGGCTACATGCAGGAAGCCACGGGTACCTATGAGAAAGATTCGCCGTGGTACGGCAACCCGGCATTCAAGATCAAATACGATCAGGAAGCCGCGCAGAAACTCATGACCGAGGCGGGTTACAGCAAGGCTAAGCCGATCAAGGTCAAGGTCCTCACTTCGGCGTCCGGATCGGGGCAAATGCAGCCATTGCCCATGAACGAATACATTCAGCAGAGCCTCAAGGGTTGCTACTTCGATGTGGAAATCGCCGTCACTGAGTGGAACACCCTGTTCAGTGGCTGGCGTCTGGGCGCCAAGGATCCTGCGGCGCAGGGTGCTAACGCAATCAACGTCAGCGCAGCGGTCATGGACCCTTACTTCGGCATGGTGCGCTTCGCCAGCGAGAAGGCGTTCCCGCCGGTCTCCAATAACTGGGGCTACTTCGCCAACCCGGAAGTCGAGAAGTTGATCACCACCGTGCGCAACTCTTTCGATCCGAAAGCGCTGGATGAAGCCGCTGGCAAGCTCAATGCCGCCATCGTTGATGAGGCTCCGTTCCTCTACGTGGCGCACGACGTCGGGCCACGCGCCATTTCGCCAAAAATCAAAGGCGTTGTGCCTGCGCAGAGCTGGTTCATCGACCTGACGCTGGTCTCCAAACAGGACTGAGAAGCCTGAGACCTTCAGCCGGTCCTACAGGATTGCGCAGAACCTGTGGGAGCGAGGCTTGCCCGCGATGCATGAGACGCATCTGGAAGACATACCGCGTCCTCGTTTATCGCGAGCAAGCCTCGCTCCCACATAAAAACCGTGTGAGGCGACCTTATGCTTTCCTATATCTTGCGGCGCATTTTGCTGGCGACGCCGATTTTGCTCGGCGTGGCGCTGGTGTGCTTCATGCTCGTGCAAATGGCACCCGGCGACCCGCTGGTTTCTGTGATGCCACCGGACGCGTCCGAAGCGCTGCGTATGCAGTTGATCCAGGCCTACGGGTTCGACAAACCTCTGCCTGTGCAGTTTGGCCTTTGGCTATGGCACGCCGTTCAGGGTGATTTGGGGATGTCGATTGCCAGCGGCCGTCCGGTCACTGCAGAAGTCATGGGCGCCGTGGGTTACTCCTTGCGGCTGGCGTTACTGGCAACGTTGATCGGCTTTGTCCTTGGCAGCCTGTTTGGCTTTGTGGGCGGTTATTTTCAGGACAGCTGGCTTGATCGTGTGGCATCGGCCATTTCCGCAGTGGGTGTCAGCGTGCCGCACTACTGGCTGGGCATGCTGATGGTGATCATCTTCTCATCACAGTTGGGCTGGCTGCCGGCGACCGGTGGCGGGCCACTGGGCCAGGCCGCCTGGGCATGGGACTGGGCGCATCTGCAGTTCATGATTCTCCCGGCGATCACCTTGTCGGTCATCCCCACCGGGATCATTGCCCGTACCGTGCGGGCTCAAGTGGCGGAAACACTGTCGCAGGAGTTCATCATCGGTTTGCGTGCCAAAGGCCTGAGTGAGTGGGGCCTGTTTCGCCATGTGGTGAAGAACGCCGCGCCCACCGCCATGGCCGTCATGGGCTTGCAGATTGGCTATTTGATGGGCGGCTCGATTCTGGTGGAAACCGTGTTCGCCTGGCCCGGTACCGGCTTGCTGCTCAACTCCGCGATCTTCCAGCGCGACTTGCCCTTGCTGCAGGGCACGATCTGGGTCCTGGCACTGTTTTTCGTGGCACTCAACCTGCTGGTAGACATCCTGCAGACGTTGCTCGATCCACGTATCAAAAGGGGCTGAGCATGAACCTGTCGATATTGCGACCGGCCGCGCCGGTCATTGCTCCCGTCGAAAGCTCGCCGGGCTACTGGAGTGAAGTGTTCGGCCGCGTGCGCCGGGATCCGGTGGCGTTATTCGTGGGCACGATCATTTTCGTATTACTGTTGCTGGCTGTTTTCGGGCCATGGATCGTTCCGGGGGACGCGTTTACCACGTCCATGTTCAAACGCTTGAAGCCAATCGGCACCGAAGGCTTTCCGCTGGGCACCGATGAGTTGGGCCGTGATCTGCTGTCGCGGCTGATGCTGGGCGCGCGCTTGTCGCTTTTCATGGGCATCACACCGGTGATTTTCGCCTTTTTCATCGGTGGCGCGATCGGGGTGATTGCCGGTTACTTCGGTGGCTGGCTGAACAGCCTGATCATGCGCACGGTGGATGTGTTTTACGCATTTCCGTCGGTGCTGCTGGCGATCGCTTTTTCGGGTGCGTTGGGGGCCGGGGTCAACAATGCCTTGCTGTCACTGACACTGGTGTTCGTGCCGCAAGTGGCGCGGATTGCCGAAAGTGTCACTACCCAGGTGCGCAATCGGGATTACATCGAAGCGGCACGTGCGTCGGGGGCGGGTTCCTTCACGATTATTCGCACCCAGGTGCTGGGCAATGTGCTGGGACCGATTTTCGTGTTCACCACCGGACTGATTTCCGTGTCGATGATTCTTGCTTCGGGCCTGTCGTTTCTCGGGCTGGGCGTCACGCCACCGGAGCCTGAGTGGGGCCTGATGCTGAACACCCTGCGTACTGCGATCTACACCCAGCCACTGGTTTCGGCGTTGCCGGGCGCGATGATTTTCATCACTTCGATCTCTTTCAACGTGCTCGCCGACCGTTTGCGGGCAGCCATGGCAATCAGGAGCTGACGATGACCAAGCGCGATATTGGCGGTCCAGCGCAGCCACTGCTGAAAGTGGAAAATCTGGTCAAACACTTCCCGGTCAAAGGTGCGTTGGGTAAACGCAGCGTGGTTCGTGCCGTGGATGGCATCAACTTTGTCGTCCACAAGGGCGAAACCCTTGGTGTGGTAGGTGAGTCCGGCTGCGGCAAGTCCACCACGGCTCGGCTGTTGATGCAGTTGATTGAGCACGATAGCGGCGAACTGGTCTTCGACGCCATGAGCGTCGGTGGGCTCCAATTGCCGTTGCGAGACTACCGCCGTCAGGTGCAAATGGTCTTCCAGGACAGCTATTCCTCCCTGAACCCGCGCCTGACCATGGAGCAATCCGTAGCGTTCGGCCCGTCCGTACACGGCGTTAGCCAGAAGGATTCCTTGCTTCGCGCCCGCGACCTGCTGGGCCGGGTGGGACTGGAGCCGACGCGCTTTGCCGGTCGCTATGCCCACGAGCTTTCCGGCGGGCAGCGTCAGCGGGTAAACATCGCCCGTGCACTGGCGGTGGACCCGCGTCTGGTGATCCTCGATGAAGCCGTTTCGGCGCTGGACAAATCTGTGGAGGCGCAGGTTTTGAATCTGTTGCTGGACCTCAAGGACAGCCTGCAACTCACTTACGTGTTCATCAGCCATGATTTGCACGTGGTGCGCTATTTATCCGACCGGATCATGGTCATGTACCTGGGCGAGATTGTTGAGATCGGCCCCGCAGAAGCCTTGTTCTCGGATGCCCAGCACCCGTACACCCGGGCGCTGCTGACGTCCATGCCATCCATGGATCCGGCCAGTCGAACGCTGGTATCGCCGTTGTCCGGCGATCCGCCCAGCCCGATCAATCCGCCGTCAGGCTGTCGTTTCCACACCCGCTGCCCACACGCGGAAGCGATTTGCGCGCAGACCGCTCCGGTGCTGACTGACACGGGGGACGAGCATCAGGCGGCATGCCTGATGGTCCAGCCGGGAGCAGGGCACAGCCGCAGTCCATCGGCGCAGTTGATTCACAGAGGAGCACTGGCATGAGCGAACAACCCATGGTTGCCGTGCGTGACCTCAAGGTCCGTTTCAAACGTGGAGGGCAGATGTTATCAGCGGTCAATGGCGTCAGCCTGGAAGTGGCCAAGGGTGAAGTCCTGGCGCTGATCGGTGAATCCGGTTCGGGCAAGAGCGTCACGTTGAGGGCCTTGATGCGCCTGCATTCCGAGCGCTCGACCACCATCGAGGGACAGATCGATATCGCCGGGCAGAACCTGATGAAACTGTCCCGCAGCCAATTACAAGCGTTGCGCGGCCCTGTGGCGTCAATGATTTTTCAGGAACCGTTGCTGGCGCTTGATCCGGTTTACACCATTGGCCAGCAGATCGTCGAAGCGCTGCGCCGTCATCGGCCGATGTCCAAAGCCGAAGCCCGCGCGGCGGCACTTGAGGCCTTGCGCAATGTGCGCATTCCCAGCCCCGAGCAGCGTCTCGATGCCTACCCACACGAGATGTCGGGGGGTATGCGCCAGCGGGCGATGATTGCTTTGGCGCTGGCCTGCAAACCGCAGATTTTGCTCGCGGACGAACCGACCACAGCGCTGGACGCCACCGTGCAGATACAGATTCTGATCCTGCTGCGCGAATTGCAGCAGGAACTGGGTCTTTCGATCATCTTCGTGACCCACGACATTGGTGCTGCCGTTGAGGTCGCTGACCGTGTGGCAGTGATGTATGGCGGGCGGATCGTCGAGCAGGCGCCTCTGGCCGAATTGCTTGAGAACCCCCGGCACCCTTATACCCAGGTCTTGCTCGGTACCCGTCCCAAAGACGGCCTGCGTAAAGGCGAACGCTTGATCAGCATTCCCGGCGCACCTCCTGATCTGGCTAATCTGCCGACAGGCTGTGCCTTCGCCCCGCGTTGCCCGCGCGCCAGTGAGATTTGCCGCAACGAAGTTCCGGCTATCGAGGACATTTTTGCTGAGCACTCCGTGAGCTGCCATCACTGGAGTCAGGCCCCCGTTCATTCCGTTTGTGAGTCCATGACATGACCGATTCTGCGTTTGCTTTCATGCCCTATCCCCACGTTGATGTACCCCGTGCGGCCAGCGGCCCGTTGGCGGGTTACACCTTTGCCGCCAAAGACCTGTTTGACGTAGCGGGTTATCCAACCGGAGGTGGCAACCCCCATGTGTTGGCCATGTCCGGGATCAAGACGCTGACTGCGCCGACCATCCAGCGCTTGCTGGACGCTGGTGCCGAACTGGTGGGCAAGGCGCACACCAATGAAATGGCTTACTCAATGAGCGGCAAAAACGCTCACTACGGCACCCCACGCAACGGCGCTGCCCACGACCGGATTCCGGGAGGCTCGTCGTCGGGCTCTGCATCGGCGGTCTCCAATCATCTGTGCGATTTTGCCATGGGCAGCGACACCGGCGGCTCGGTGCGAACCCCGGCCAGCTACTGCGGGTTGTTCGGATTGCGCCCGAGCCATGGCCGGGTGTCGCTGGCAAACACTCAGGCGCTGTGCGAAAGCATGGACACTGCCGGGTATTTTGCCCGCGAGGCCAAGGTGTTGGGCCTGGTGGGGGAGTGCTTGCTGGGTGAGGATTCGGCGCCATTGCCGGAGGCACCGAAACTGGTGATCAGCGAGGCGTTATTCGACCTGTTGCCCAAGGCATCGCTGAATGTATTGGCTCCGGCCATCGCACACATCACCGCTTGTTGTGGACCGCTGGAAAAGCTCGACAGCGAGCTACCCTCATTGACCGAAGCCTATTGGGCGTTCCGTTACATTCAGGGGCGTGAGGCCTGGCAGGCGCAGGGTGAGTTGATTGAACGTGAAGGCCTGGCATTGGGTGCAGATGTCGCGGCACGTTTTGCCTGGTCAAAGGCGGTCACTGACGAGCAGTACAAAGACGCCTGTGCGTTGCGCGAACGGTTTGCGGCGCATTGGAAAGAGCTGCTGGGTGATCGCGTATTGGTGATGCCCACCGTCCCGGATATCGCGCCTTTGCTCAGTGCCAGGGATGAAGAGATCGAAGAGACCCGGCGTATTTCCCATCACTTGCTGGCGATATCGGTGCTGTGCCGTACGCCGCAATTGAGCATGCCGCTAACGATGAAAGACGGGGCACCGCTGGGCATTTCACTCATGGGCCCGGTAGGCAGTGATCTGAGCCTGGTGAAGCTGGCGGTGAAGATTGCTGTGGCGCAGGGCCTGTAGCAGCCAACACTGGACCTCGGTGAGCGCTCATCAAACATGAAATAACTATCCGGGCTGGGAATGCTTTTCTGCTGTAGGAGCGCTCTTGCCCGCGATTGCATCGGGTCAGGCAACACATTTTTCGCTGACGCACCGCAGCTTCTGGATGCGGCCCAAACCAAACTGGACCATTACAAGCGCGCTCATAGAGGGCCCCGTTTGCTGAAAGACAGTGCTGTGTCAGGGACACGGGGCGATCTCCTACAGGACTGCGTTCAATTCTGCGGCTGGATGTCGTTTGAGAGATTACAAATCAAGCCAATACCAAAAAAATTGGAGAAACCATCATGACCACCCCGTTCACCTCGACAACATTGCTCACTTCCAATGCTCCGCTGATCAACAGTCAGCGCCTCTGGCAATCATTGATGGACCTCGCGCAAATAGGCGCTACGGTCAAGGGCGGCGTCTGCCGCCTGGCACTGACGGACCTTGATCGTCAGGCCCGGGATCTGTTTGTCAAATGGTGCGAGGAGGCGGGCTGTACGGTGAGCGTCGATGCCATCGGAAATATCTTCGCCCGGCGTCCCGGACGCAATCCTGAGCGCGCACCGGTAATGACTGGCAGCCATATCGACACACAGCCTACGGGCGGCAAGTTCGACGGCTGTTTTGGGGTGATGGCCGGGCTGGAAGTGATCCGCACCCTCAACGATCTGGGGCTGGAAACCGATGCACCGGTGGAGGTCGTGGTCTGGACCAACGAAGAAGGCTCGCGCTTCCCCCCGTGCATGATGGGCTCGGGGGTGTTCGCAGGCCAATTGGACCTGACCGAGACACTGGCCAAGCAGGACGAGCAAGGTCTGGTAGTCGGTGAAGAGCTGCAGCGTATTGGTTATGCGGGGAGCAGGGCTGTGCTCGGTCATCCGGTGGGTGCCTACTTTGAAGCACATATCGAACAGGGTCCCATTCTCGAGGATCAGGCAAAAACCATTGGCGTGGTCATGGGCTGTCTTGGGCAGAAATGGTTCGATCTGACCCTCACCGGCGTCG
Organism: Pseudomonas syringae group sp. J309-1; assembly: GCF_032582135.1. Classification (NCBI taxonomy): domain Bacteria; kingdom Pseudomonadati; phylum Pseudomonadota; class Gammaproteobacteria; order Pseudomonadales; family Pseudomonadaceae; genus Pseudomonas; species Pseudomonas syringae group sp. J309-1. The sequence goes on from NZ_JAWHNU010000069.1 coordinate 18,451, forward strand.
AGGCCCATGCGGGGCCGACGCCCATGTCCCTGCGCAAGGATGCGCTGGTCGGGGCTGCGCAGGTCGTCGGTGCGGTCAACCGCATTGCGTTGCAGAGTCAGCCTCATGCCTGTGGCACCGTGGGATGCCTGAACATCCATCCGGGCTCACGTAACGTAATCCCTGGCGAAGTGAAGATGACCATTGATTTTCGGCACCTTCAGGCTGACAAGCTGCAGGCAATGGTTGATGAACTGCGGCAAGTGATCGAAAGCACCTGCGCCCAGCATGGCCTGAGCCATGAGCTGACACCCACGGCAGACTTTCCGCCACTGGACTTCAACAGCCTGTGTGTCGACGCTGTTCGCCAGGGAGCTGCGCAACTGGGGCTTAGCCATATGGATATCGTCAGTGGTGCGGGGCACGATGCTATTTTTATCGCCGAACTGGGACCAGCGGGGATGATCTTTGTGCCGTGCGAAGGCGGTATCAGTCACAACGAAATCGAAAACGCGACACCCGAAGATCTGGCGGCTGGCTGCGCAGTGCTGCTGCGAGCGATGGTAAGTGCTGCTCAATAATGCCGGGATGTCCATCCATTAGTGGGGCTTGCCGGACTTATGAGCCGCTGACAATGCCCCGTTAATTACTGCAGTAACTTAATTAATAGACGGATATATCTATTTGCGATAATCGTTACAACAATAACTTCAAATGAGGGTATCTGATCAATTCAAACGCGAGGTAACGAAGATCAGGCGTAAAGTCGCCAGCGCAATGGCTTCAGCCTCGCCCTTGATGTTTTCGAGTTGGGTATTCCTGCTGTCGGCCTTGCCTGATTCACTGCTGGCGTCAGCCAGCCGACTGATTTGATACAAGTCGGTAGTGATGCCGTGCAGGTTGTTTTGCAGGCGTTCGATCAGGCTGTCCAGACGATCAGTGCCGTTCAAGCCATCGCGAGCAGGCAGGCTTGAGGACAAATCGTCGGCGCGAGACTCCCCGTTGACGAGGGGTAAACGAAGGCCGGTCACCACATAGGCCACATCGATGCCACCGTTGGCGATTCGGGATAGATAATCGGCCCTGGGGTATCGCAAGCCATTCTCGTAATTGCCTTGCGCATTTGTTTCAACACCGCCAATCGAGCCCAGCGCACTTTGTGACAGTTTGAGTCGCAGGCGTTCTTCTTTCAGACGTTGACCGATTTTAGTCATGGCGGCTTTCCGAGCAGTTATTCATGAGGATTGCCACGCCAGAGGGCGGCAACTTGTCAGGGTTGAATATGACTGATCCAGATTTACAGCAAAGATAATGAAATCAACCGGATACGACAGTCCGATGGTTTACTCCACCGAAAGAATGTTAACAATACAGCTAAACGAGACTCAAGTGGATCCAAACACGTTAATTAGTTGGCGGATAGTTTCGATCAGATGTGTTGGCGATGAACATGCATCGCAATGGATGCCATGAGCAGCGGCCCACCGGGGGGCCGCGGAGGGAGTTAGCGTATCAAGGGCAGCGTGTGCTGGTTTGTTGCGACCAGACTGTTGCAGTTTTAGCGATGCTGTCCGCCAGTCGCGAAACTGCCCGTTGATGGGCGATAACCAGATTTTCCATGCCTTGGCCTGCCGGTTCGCGAATGATGCTGCTGCATGTCAGGCTCTGTCGTTTCGCGTCGTTGTTGCGCAAACCCAGCGTCCAGACAACATCAATCAGCGCATATTGGCTCAACACTGACTCAAAGCGGCGTACATCCGTACGGAGTGACAAGACGGGTTGTGCAGCGTCCTTCGGCAAACCCGCCATGTCGCGACTGCCAAAGCGACGCTCCAGCTGGCCTGTCAGCGCATCGTGGAACTCGTCACCCAATGGCGATCCCCAACGCTCGGCGTCCAGAATCGCCAGGCTGCCATTGCCCTGACGCACCACCAGCGGCGGTTGATCGACCTGAACCGCCATCAACACCGGGAGCATTTCGAACTGAAATGGAGCCGGGCTCGCGACCGTTTGTGGATTCGAAGCCATGGGGGCAATCAGTGTGTAGTAATGGGTCGGCGTCGAGGAGCAAGCGCTGAGTCCCAGCGCGGCTGCCAAGGCCATGAACTTCAGACGCAAACTCATTGTTGTGGCTCCAGGTCGATGGCACGAGATGATGAAGGGGCTTTGTAAGAGCCCGGCGCGGCATCGCCAGTACGGCCGCGGAGCAATGCTTCAGGATGACGACTGAGGAAGTCGGTCAGTACCCGGACCGAGCGCGCGGTGCGCTGCACCTCGTCCATGGCCTGGCCCAGTTGCTGACGTGCCGGAGAGTCTTCGGACAGCGTGTCATTCGCCGTGCCCAGTGTTTTCTTCGCCTGTTGCAGCGTGCCACGCATCTCTGGCAAGACCGTGCCGTTGACGGTTTTGAGGGTTTTTTGCAACTCACTCAAACTACCGTTGAGATTCTTCGCCAGATCATCGAGGGGCAACTTACTGATTTTCTCGACGAAGGCTTGTAACTGCTCCTGCAACTTGTCGAAGCTACCCGGAACGGTAGGGATTTCCAGTGGGCGGTTTTTAGGATTGAACACAACCTTTGGCGCTTTCGGATCGAAATCCATCGCGACGTATAGCTGGCCCGTCAGCAGGTTGCCCGTCCGGATCTGTGCACGCAGGCCTCGGGCAACAAACGCCCCAAGGATGCGTGCCGATTGTTCGTCAACGTCGCCGCTGCCGCCCAGTTGCTGGAGTTTCTCTTGCGCAGCGCCAAGGCGTTTGGGGTAGATCACCGCGCCGACTACGCCCGGAAATGTCTGGGTCGCGGGGTCGTAATCGAGATCAACGGACACTACGCGGCCAATGTTTACCCCAAGGAACTCCACCGGCGCATTGACGGCAAGACCTCTGAGGGACTGGTTGAAGCGCAGGCGGATGTAGTTCGGCTCACCATCGGGTGGGGCGAGGGCAGACGTCTGATCATCGAATATCTTGAACTCGGCATTTTCCTGTGCCGGTTTGGCGTCGGGACTCCAGTTCGGCTCGCGGAAGGCGATCCCGCCTGACAATATTGAAGCCACAGACTGCGTATCGATTTTCAGGCCCGCAGTGCCCACGGTGACGTCCACACCACTGGCGTTCCAGAAACGGGTGTCCGTAGAAATGTATTGATCATTGGGGGCGTTGATAAAGATCTGTATGTCGACGCCCTTGCCGTCCTTGGACAGCTCGTACGAGACAACTTGTCCCACCTGAATGCGCCGGTAGTAAACCGGCGAGCCGATGTCCAGTGAGCCAAGGTCGTCAGTATGCAGTTTGAAACGTTTGCCTTTTTCCCCGAAGGCCACAGGTGGGGGCGTTTCCAGTCCTTTGAAATCAGTCTTGGTTTTTTCTGACCTGCCGGCGTCGGCACCGATGAAGGCACCGGACAACAGCGTATCGACGCCCGATACGCCTTGTGCGCCAATCCGCGGACGTACGACCCAGAAGTTAGTGTCTTCCCTTGTGAACGGCCCCGCAGAGTTGTTCAGCTCGATCGTTGCCAGAACATGAGTCCGGTCTTCACTGAGCTTGATATCCGTGACCATGCCGATGACCACATTCTTGTACTTGACCTGGGTCTTGTTGGCATCCAGTCCCTCAGCCGTCAGAAAGCTCACAGTTATTTTGGGGCCGAGTGACATCCAGTTATTGACCGCCATGGAGATCCCGATAAGCGCGGCAACGATCGGCACCAGCCAGACCAGCGAAACACGCAGGCGCCGCCGTTTTATATCCGGGCGGCTCGGGGCCGATGAAGAAGGGGGGAGGGTATTGTCAGACATCTTCAACCTCTGCGTCCCAGATAAGCCGGGGATCGAAACTCATGGCGGCGAACATCGTCATCACCACTACCAGACCAAAAAACAGAATGCCGATTCTGGGCTCAATGGTGCTGAGCTCATTAAACTGCACAAGGGCGGCCACTAACGCCACCACCAACACGTCAAGCATCGACCAGTAGCCGATCAATTCGATAAACCGATACAGCTTTGCCCGCTCCCGCATGGCCCACGTACTGCGACGCTGGCAGGTAATGAGCAGCAAGCCGAGGACAAAGAATTTGATGCTGGGCACCACCACGCTGGCGATGAAGATAAGCAGCGCGATATCCCACGAGCCACTTTTAAAAAATTCAATGACCCCACTCATGATGGTGTTCTGGCTGCTGTTGCCAAACATCGTGGTGTACATCACAGGCAGGGCATTGGCCGGAATATAGAAAATCAGTCCGGCAATCAAAAACGCCCAGGTACGAGCAATACTATTGGGTTTGCGGGTATGAACCGGGGATTCACAACGCGGACATTCGTGGCTGTTCTCCGGGCAAGCGTAGCCGCAGATGTGACAAAGCGTCAGGCCGTGTTCGTGGGCGAAGGGTATGCCGTTCACTAACGTGGCACTCCCAGTTCGGTCCAGAGGCGACGCGTGTGTTTACCGGCGATCAGAATGATCAGGACCATCAGCATGGCCATGGCCCACAAGCCGACGCCTGCATGCACGTCGAGCATCCCCGACAGTTTCACGATCGCGACCAGGATGCCCAGCATGCAGACTTCCAGCATGCTCCACGGCCTTAGATGTTCCAGTGCACGCATGCACATCTTGAAGCCCGGAGCTAACTGGCCCTTTTGCGCATGGAGGAGCACCCAGAACAGCAGGATGATCTGCAGCATGGGGGCAAAGATGATCGAGAGGCCGGCAACCAGTGCAATCAACGTAATACGCCCTTGTGCCAGGGCCTCCACGGATGACCACAACGTGACCTCATTACTCAGGCCTTTCATGCTGATGCTGATCACCGGGAACAGGTTGGCAAAGACGAATAGCACTGCAGCGGCGATGGTCAATGCCAGTAATTGTTCAAGACTCAAGCGGTGAGCCCGCGCCAGAACCGCACCGCAACGCGCGCAAGACGCCGTCTCGCCCTTTTCCAGGGGAACAGCCTCGTACAGCGAATCACAATGTTCGCAGATGATCAGATCGTCAGAGGGTGTGGTGTCAGCCAAGGTGGTGCTCATCTACGCCGCGGGCCGGGGAGAATAACGCAAGAGAACGAAGGGCGAGAAGATACCCTTTTGACACGCATATGGCTCCATTTTTCAGCCGTTCCTTTTAATGGCATGAAAGATGGACCGCGGGCGCTGACTGACGTTCACATGCCAATAAGCCATTATTGCTGGCTGACTCTTCCTGATGCTGGTCAAGCCGATCTTTGATGTTCATCAGGACGAGGCTTGAAGTTCAGATTGCGATGGGAGGCGCGTAACAAATGCTCTCCAGACGTTTGAGCTCGGCTGCAAGAAAGTCACTGGCAGCCTGGACACTGAGCGGTCTGGCAAAAAAGTAGCCTTGCAAAAGGTGGCAGCCAAGGGCGCGCAATTGCTCGATCTGCTCTTGGGTTTCAACGCCCTCGGCAACAATTTCGAGACCCAGGTTGATCGCCAGCCCAATAGCGGTAGCGCAAATCTCCAGATCCTTGCCGCCTTTGCCGATGTCGCGGACAAAGCTGCGATCAAGTTTGAAGGCATGCACCGGCAAGACTCGCAGATAACCCAGCGATGAATAGCCCGTACCAAAATCGTCGATTGATAAGCGCACGCCCAGTCGACGCAGATCGGCAAGCCGCTCGATCGAGCGCTCGGGATCCTGCATGAGCACCGACTCGGTAATCTCCAGTTCCAGATGATGGCCCTGCAGATTGTGCCGCACCAGCGCACTGGTGACCGTCGCTTCAAGTTCGCTGACCAGCAACTGCTGAACTGACAGATTGACCGCCACTTTAAGGTCGGTGAAACCCATGGCGTGCCAGCGGGCGAGCTGCTCGCAGGCGGTTTCGATAACCCATGCACCCATGTCGGCAATGATGCCCATGGATTCTGCAACCTGGATGAATCGATCCGGCATGACCAGACCGTAATCCGGATGCTGCCAGCGGATGAGTGCTTCAAGGCATACAGTCCGGCCATCCGAAGCCAGCACCTGGGGTTGATAGCACAGGAAAAACTGTCCTTTTTCAAGGGCCAGGCCAAGCGCTGCCTCGAAATCAACCCGTTCTTGAATGTTTTCTTTCATGGCAGGGTGATAGACCCGCAAGTTGCCTGGGCCAAAGCTCTTGGCCTCGTGCAGTGCCAGTTCGGCAGCGCCGAGGATATCCTCGGGCTGGCAGGCATCATCCGGGAATACTGCGACCCCGGCACTGGACGTTATTTTCAGCTGGCTGCCTGCAATGTCGAAAGATGACGCCAGGGCCTTGGACAGTTTTTCCTGCAAACGAGCAACGCCATTTTCGTTTTTGACTCCGCTGGCGCCCACTAACAATTGATCAGTGCCGACCCGCGCAATGAGGTCGCTGTCGCGCGTGGTGAGTTGCAGGCGTTGTGCAATCTTGACCAGCAACTGGTCGCCTGCCTTGTGTCCACGCGTGCCATTGATGATTCCCATCTGATCAAGCTCTAGCAGGAAAACCACGAGCCTGGTTTGATTCTGTTTATTGACGGCTATCAAGCTTTGCAGCCTGACCAATGCTCCGGCACGATTAGGCAACTCAGTCTGGGCATCGTTGTGAAGGGCATGCTCGAAGCGCTTGTTAGCGATCCGGTGGCTGTAGATCTCCTGTTCAAGCGCCCGATCAGTACGTGCTTTTTCTCGTCGGCTTCTGGAAACCCTCGCCTTGACCATCACAGAAAACCAGACCGCCAGAAACAGAAAGCCGAACGCCCCCAGATAAGGCACTTTGACGACTCCGGTATCGGCCAGACTGGTCAGGACGGTAGAGCTCAGCAACAGGACAATGGACGTCCAGATCACGATATTCGAGAGCGGCCCCGCCTGCTTTCTGATTCTGAGTGAAAACAGGGTGATCCAGATCAGCAGAGTGAACGACAGCAGGCGTATGACCTGATAAATCGCCGACGGCTCGCCAGACAGGATGAACAGCTGTTCGCCCCAGGCAGTCGTGCTCAAGCCGTAGGAGTGCAAGTGTTCGAAGCGATAACCCAATGGGTTGTAGGCGTTGTAGGCAATTGCAAAAGCGGCCACGCCAGCGACCAGCCAGGAGGCCCTGTAAGCGCTGGGTCTGTTTTCCAGCGCGGCAATCAGGTAGCTGCTCAGCGGGACCAGTAACAGCGAGAAAAAGTTGACCCATTTGTGGGCTGACAGTGCCGCCTGAGCTGTGTGTGCTGAGTACTGAACGGCACAGGCGACCTGAAACAATGCAAACACCAGACAGGTTGCGGAAAACATGACGCAGGCTCGGGTGTAACCACTGTTGCGGGCCAGTAACGCGGCATTGAACGCGCCCATGACCAATATTCCCGTGGAAATGAAATACAGAGCAAGGATGGGTGCGATCATTTCGTCCTCTGAACTGGATCGGCACACCAGCAACGACAAGGTCGGAATGGAAGGCTGCGGGATGGGATCCGATCCCTAGGATAGCATCAATTAGCCATTACTTGTTTTGCTTGTTAAACATGGTGTGCATTCATATTTGCACAGAACCCAGTGGGAGCTGAGCTTGCTCGCGATGTGGACACTGCTGTTGTTCAGTCAGACCGCGTTATCGTTCATCGCGAGCAAGCTCGGCTCCTATCAAAAAAAAATATAACTATCTGATTTGGAATGCTTTTTACTGTAGGAGTGAGCTTGCTCGCGATAGCTCCAGTACAGGCAATATATTCATCGACTGACAGGCCGAATCGCGAGCAATGTGGATCGCCACCCCGGTCACTCCTACAGGGTCCGTGTTTGCTGCGCGACAGCGTGGTGTCAGGGACACCGGGGCGACTCCCACAGGTCCTGCGCAGACCCGGGAGGGCGTCCGGCCAGCCCGGCCAGCTCAAAGTTTCCCCGGCTTTGCCCGTTTCTGAAGGTAGCTCAGCAACGTTTTCGCCTCTTCAGGAATGTTGTGCTCATCGAAAGAAATGCAAACCGCGTTCGTGTCGTCCTCAATCGTGATCTCATACTGCTTCTGGTCACGGGCGTGCTCCGAACCCGCATCGGTGGATTTTTGCAGGCCGCGTTCCTCCATCAGACGCTTCACTTGTTCAACCAATGGCTGTTCAAGTTCAGCCATGTTCACCTCGCAGCTTTTGACCGCGCCGACAAATCCCCCGGACTGCACGTAACAGACTCTCATGATGGTGTTCCTCAGTATCAAACGTTGATGCCGACCTTTTTCCAGGCTGCCTTGACGGCCTTTTTCGCGGCTGTGCCGTATTGCTTGCCGCCCGCGACCTGTACGCTGATCCTCGCACAGTCTGCGAACTGACTGTTGCTCTGCAACTGCAACAAGGTTTCATACCAGATCCTGCCAGCCACTTCCCAGGCATTCCCGCCCAGCGCCTTGGCCGCCAGCACAAACGCCCGATTGGCGATGCCCGAGTTGATGTGTACGCCGCCGTTATCCTTGGGGCCTGTGTAAAGGCCCGCCATGCTGTCGGGTTGCGGGTCATCGCCCAGGTCCGGATCGTTCACGTACGCTGTACCCGGGTTCTCCATATCGCGGATGCCGCGACGTGTAGGGGCTGGGACCAATAGCTCCTTACCGATCACCCAACTCGATTCTTCAGCGCTGGTGCCTTCTTTCCACTGACGGACCAGAATCCCGAACACATCGGCAAAATGTTCGTTGAGTGCGCCTGACTGTCCCTGATAACTCAGGTTGCTGGTGAAAGACTGTACGCCGTGGGTCAGCTCATGGCCGATGACTTCCAGACTGCCGGTGAAACGCTTGAACACTTCGCCGTCGCCATCACCGTAGGCCATTTGCTCGCCATTCCAGAACGCGTTGTTCATGGGCACGAAGCCCCCCTCAAAATCCACCTCGGCGACATGGACGGAGGAAATCAACGTCATGCCGTTGTCGTCTAGCGAATTGCGGCCAAACAGCTCTTCATAAAAGTCATAAACATCGCCTGAACCATTGAAAGCTTCGTCCATAGCGGCGTCAGCTGTGTCCAGCTGGCCTTCCGAGCGGCCAAGCGTACCGGGCAGCTTATTGGTGCCCTTTGCGTCGTAAACCAGTCGATTCTTCTTACCGTCCGGCGATTTGCTTGCAAGCAATGTCGGCATGGCCCGTGCTGAGCTTCGGAAAGCGACAAAGGCCGAACTGCTGGCCAGATTGGTGATCGCCAAAGCCCTGACTCGTGCGTGAGGCGACTGGGCCAGATGCTCGAGCATGTAAGGGGGGACGATGCAATGCAGCGGATTTCGATGGCACATGCGTGAAACTCCCTGAGCAGTGTTACAAAACCGTAACGGACTCTTTTTGGGCAGCGCCCGTGCCCACGATGTTCCGCCCGTTCGCCGGAGAGCGCTGTTGAACCTCGATTGCCGCTGAAAAACGGCAGGTCCAATCGTTAGAATTTGTAACTGCGGTATCAGTCTTTGAGAGATGCGCGCCAGCCAGGCCTGACTGACGGGGTGATCTATAGCATTCGTTGCTGCCAGAGAGCGACGAAGTGTCGCCAGCGTGAATGGACCGTTGTCGATGGCAGCAATGCTAAACTTGCGCCCACTTTTGAGAGGAGCAAGCAGACGTGCGCAATTTGGCAATGATGATAGCGGTGCTGGCACTGGCTGGCTGCGATGCCGACAAGTCGACTCCACCCGCGCCCAAGGTGCAGGCGACGACTGCAGTACAAGCCCCGCAGGCTGCCCCGCAATGGGAAATCCAGATCAATGCCAATGAGGCACTGAGCGATATCAGCGCCTGGTTGCTTGAGCGCAGCTATCCGCCTTATCTGGTGACGATCGATGGCAAGCAGCAATTGCTGATCGGACCTTACCCAAGCCAGGAACGCGCCGAAGAAATCCGCACTGAGCTGCTGGCTAAAATCGCCAAATCCCACCGCAAAGCCGCCCCGGTGGTCATTCAGCGGGTGCCGTCCTGACGGCTATTCAGCTGTCGCCGTGAATGTAGCAAGACACTGGATGATCGCTGTGACACCCTCGGTTCACGTGCTTCGAATCATTCGATGCGTGAACCGGGAAGAGCTGTTATGGACGAAATTCAAAGATTGGGCGAGTTACTGAGCGCCAATCAACGCAATGAAGAACATAAGCACCAGCAATTCCACACCGGCCTGGCGCAATGGCAGGCCAGCATTCTGAAACTTTACGAGCAGATCGAAGCGTGGCTCAAGCCGCTGACCGACAGTGGCCAGATCACCGTGGAGTTCGAGCCGCATCTTGCACAAAGCAAAGGTTATCCCGACGAAAACTCTCCGTTTCGCACTCAGCGCATGACGCTGTCGATTGCGGGGCGGCAGGTAGCCTTGATTCCTGACGCGATGGGGGCGAAAGGGCTGGTGTCGATTTCGGCCACAGGGTTGAGCCCGCATGCGCAGGAGCAGGTGTCGCTGATCTGTGTGGATGCTACGCAAGGTGTGCAGTGGATGGAGAAGAAACGCATTGGTGTGAAGGAGTCTGAAGCGGTGCCTTTTACGGCGGATCATTTTGCCAGGCAGTTGCAGGCGTTGGTGCCGGGGAGTTCGGTTTAGGTCTTGTGTGTATATCCGGTGTTGGGTGATGGCTCATATTGGTTGCGCTTTTACAGCGCCTCACTTTTGAAAGGAGCCGGAAGCCGGCCCAGCCAAAAGTAACCAAAAGGCTCTTGCCCCACCACTTGGCACCTCGCTGTCGCTCGGCATACCCGTAATCCGACATTGCTGCGTGGGGCCGCCGCCACCGGCCATCCATGGCCTGAGG